>NZ_JBYCKY010000001.1:0-6479 GCF_057473605.1 Mycobacterium sp. TH-M82
CCATGTCATGGTAAAAAGGCAACCACGAAACAATTGTCGTATTTGGCGGGACTTCAACGTGGGAGTCCGCGAAAAAACCACGCATCAGCTGCTCGAAGTTCACCTGAAGGTTGCGGTGCGAGACCATGACCCCGGTCGGCAGTCGGGTTGAACCTGAACTGTACTGCAAATAGGCCGTGCTGGGCAAATTCACTGTCCGAACACGTGTTCCGTCATCGGCGTCCAGATTCATCGAATCGATTTCGACGATCTTTGGAACAGCATCCAGGCGTGCTTGACCAACATATTCGGCAATATCTTCCGCGGCCACCGACGTTGTGAGAACAATCGAGGGCGACGTATCGGCAAGGACGGCCCTGACCCGCTCGTGACCCGAACCGCGGTGCGGCAACGGGAGCGGAACTGCGATCAGCCCAGCCTGTATAGATCCCAGGAATGCCGCAATGTAGTCAAGAGACTGGGGAGCCAGGATCACCGCCCTGTCTCCGACCGACCCATGGGAGCTGAGCTCGCGTGCCACATTCAGCGTTCGGCGGGACAACTGCGACCACGTGAGACGCTCGGGAACACCCGCCCAGTTGTTCTCGTAATTGGTAAAAGTGAACGCTGTGTCATGGGGCCGCAGGCTGGCACGCCCGTGCAGCATCGAAAGAATAGATGACTGGGACATCGGCGTCACATCACGTCCGTACTAACTCGTCGACTCCGTCGCTCTCGGCCGGCCTCAGCCCTTGCCCGGGGACAACACGGACATGGCCCCGTTGAGGATTTGCGAGAACGGGTCGGCGCCACCACCGAAGGTGGCTTGGGTGGCCGGTGCGGTGACGGCCGCGGGGTCGTAGCCGTGCACCGGGTCCACCTGGATCGGCGCGGTCAGCGGATCGTCGTTTCGCGAATAGCCCGCATTCACGTGCGGCGTCAGCACCGCGTCAAGCTTATTCAGTGTCCCTTCGTCAATCCCGAGGTAAGCCAACGGCATAACGAGCGGAAGGTGTTTTTCGGGGATCAAATACGTCGTCGTTGTCGCACCCTTGGAGTTCACCGTCGATCTGATGTTCTGCGGCGGCACCATACTCGGGTTGGTGAAGGCAATCGCCGTATGGCCCGTGACGAAGCCCATGAGCGTGTTGGCGAGGGCGAGTAGATTGTCCGGCCGGTCGGGAAAGTCGGCGATCGCGTCGTAGGCGGAGACGAAGATCTTGGTGTCGTATTGGCTCTCCGCCGGAGGCGGCATCCGGTAGTCGAGTGCTGGAACAACGGACCCGACGGGGAACATGGCGGTCAGAAAACTCTGACCGAAGGCATGACGCGCAGTTGGGCCGCCAAATGTAGCGAAGTTCAGCTTGTCCGGTGGTGGAGCGGTTGGGTCATCTGCCAGCCGAGCCTGCACGGCATCCAGCACGAACGCACCCTCAGACAAGCCGATCGCGGTACCGGGGCCGCCGTTGCGGATCGCTGAATCGAGGTTGTCTGCTCCTTCGTCGACCGACTCGCCGATGCTGGGACCGTTCACACCCAGGCCCGGGAAGGATTCGTCGAGCCGGCCGATGCCCGGGAAGAGACGCTCCAACACGTGGCCCTGAACCTGCCCTGCGGGGTAGCGAACGATTTGCCGCCTCAGGCCGGGGAACCATTCATCACCTTCGCGGCGTATGTACTCGTCGTAGGGGATACCCAGTACACGAGCGCCCCCGAGAGCGTACGCCGTCCCGCCGGTTGGTGTCCCGGGTGCCGGTGTCCCGCCGGCGGGCGCGTCGTCGGCCACCGTGACCCCGATGCCGAAGCATCCCGGGGCGCCGACAGCTAGCAGCACGCTCACTCCTGCGAGGAGTTTCTTCATCCCTATCCCTGACCTCTCGGCATCGTCTTGTAGTTTCACATACATCGGGGGTTCGCACTAACTAACCCGGTTGTGGCCCGGCTCGGCCGACCGGTGACCGCGACCGGCGCGATCCCGGTCGTGACGGCCACCAGTTCGACCGCCCGGCCAGCGCAGCGATGGCGGGCACAGTTATGGTGCGCACCAAGAAGGTATCGAGCAAGATTCCGACGCCGATCACAAAACCGCCTTGGACCGCTGTGCCGATGCTCGAGAACAAGAGACCGAACATCGAGGCAGCGAAGATCAGGCCCGCCGCAGTGATCACACCGCCGGTCGAACTCAGGGTGCGAATGACGCCATAGCGCATGCTGCGCGTCGACTCATCGCGCATTCGTGAGGCGAGCAGCATGTTGTAATCGGCTCCCACCGCCACCAACACCACGAACGCTAGTGGGGGCACGCTCCAATGCAACTGTCGGCCGAGTGCGAGTTGAAATACCAGCACGCCAACGCCGACCGCCGACAAATACGAGACCACAACGGAAGCAACCAGGTACAGCGGCGCGACAACCGCACGCAGCAGGACAGCCAAGGTCAGTAGCACCACGACGAGGGTCACGGCGACAATGAATCGGATGTCGTGTTGGTAATAGTCGCGGGTGTCCTGCAGACTCACGCTGTATCCAGCCATCGATATGGTGGCGTCCGCCAATTGGGTATTCGGTTGGGCTCCCCGGGCGGTCGCATTGATTGCGCTGACCTGGTCCATGGCTTCGGTGCTGAACGGGTTGAGTTTGGTTTGAACCACGTACCGTACCGAGTGGCCGTCGGGCGAAATGAATATCTTGGCGGCCCGCTTGAACTCGGCTAAGCGCAGCAGCGGTGCCGGGATATTGAACCCGGCCATTGCCGGTTGTGCCGCGTCATGCTGCAACGTCAGCAGAAATGCCGACGACTCACCGAGCCCGGCACCCGTCTGTTTGACTTGGTCGACGAGTTCTGCCACTGCGTCAGCCACCTGCCGGCTGCCATCGGCGAACCGGTCTGCGCCCCCTTGCAGGCGGGCCAGGTTCTTTTTCAAGCCACCCGGCTGGTCCAGGCCCATGGAATGCATCACCGCGGTGAAGTTCGCGAATGCGCGACGCACTCGGTCTATCGACGCGTTCAGGCTCTGTTCGTCCGGGAACGACTGCAGTTGTCCCGCAAGATCGTTGATCGCGTCGAGGTCTTGTTGCGCGCGCGGATCGACCATTCGTTCGAACTCCCAGCGGGTGGCGCTGCAGGACGCGTCGTTATCACAGACCGGGTTGCCCTGCAACGCCATCAGCACCGGGCCTATCCAGGCGAACATGTTCTTGCCGGAGGAAAAGCTCCAGCCCATGGCAGCGCTGAGTGAGTTGACGTGGTCCACGAGCTTGGCCGCGATGTCGACCTCCTTGACCAGGGTGTCGCCGCTGTACTGATTCTTCATCGATGAGAAGGAGTCGATCAAACTCTGCGCACTGCCAACGAGTCGACTGACCTGTCCGCGCACATCGCGGAGGCTGGCGGCCAGCGTGTCGGCCCCGCTGGTCAGCCGGTTGAGTTCATCCGTGTGATCGTTGATCATGGTGGATCCATCGGCCAAAAAGGCGCCGATAGCGCCCGCCTGATATGTGGCTCTGAATTCTTCCGGCACAGCTCCAGTGGGACGGGTGATGCCGCTGACTGCAGCGATGTTCGGCAACTGGCTGACCCGTTGAGCCATCTGCTCCAAGTCGGCGAGGGCCTGCGGCGTACGCAGGTCATTCGGCGATTGGACGAGGATATACTCCGGAATAGATTGGTTCACCGCGAAATGGCGGTCCAGCGCGGCGTACCCGGCGGAACTCGACGCAGAAGACCGCAGCGCCTTGCGATCGTCGTAGTTGTAATGCATGAAGCCGGCGCAGCTGGCCAGTGTGATCAAGACCAGCATGCTGGCAGCCAGATGTGCCACCGGCCGGCGCACAATGCGTATGCCCGAACGTCGCCAGAAGCGAGCGGTCAGTTCCCGCCGTGGCTTGACCCAGCCTCGCGGCCCGGCCAGCACCACAATCGCCGGCAGCAACGTCACGGCGGCAAGGAACGCGACGCCGATCCCCATCGCCGACGACGCTCCCACCGTTTTGAACACACCCATTTGGGCGAAACTTACAACGAGAAAGGTGATTCCGACGGTGGCGGCAGACGCGGCGATCACTTTTCCGATCGAGATCATCGCCCCCTTGACCGCCTGATCACAATCCGCTCCCAACCGCAGATGGTCGTGATAGCGGCTGATGAGAAAGACCGCATAATCCGTTCCGGCGCCGGCCATGATCGCGCTCAGAAACACGATGGACTGGTTCGAAACGCCCGAGCCGGTCAGTTGGGAGTATCCAGCCACGGCCGCCTCTGCGATCACCAGGGATATCCCGATCGATATCAACGGCAGCAGCATAGTGATCGCGCTGCGGTAAACCGCCAGCAGGACGATGAGCACCAGAACGGCGATCGCCAGTTCGATCGGCAGCCGATCGTGATCGCCGGCGACCGTCAGGTCGGCGACGGTTGCCGCGGGGCCGGCGAGGTTTGCCGTCAAGGTTGTTCCGGCCACGGCGTTTTTGACGATGTCGCCGATCTGGTTGAAAGCGGCGTAGGCCTGGGGAGTGCCCAACTCGCCCGCGACGCCGACCGGCAGCACCCAGGCTTTGTTGTCCTTGCTGGTCACGTCCGAACGCAGGAGTGGCGTATCGATGAAATCCTGCAGCATCACGACGTCTCGCGTGTCCCGGCGCAGCGCGTCGACCAGTTTGCGGTACGTGGCTTCGTCGGCGGGACCAAGCCCCATGTCGTCGGTCAGGACCACCACCAGGAGGTCTTCTGAGCCCGATTCGTGAAACGCCCCGGCCATCTTTTGAGCGGTGATGCTCGACGGTGCGTCGCCGGGCAAGAGAGCGAGCGGATGCTTCTGGGCCATCTCGCCCAGCGATGGGAATGTCAGTGGCAGCGCGACCGCAATCGCGACCCAGATCCCTATTACTATCCGGGGCCACCGCACCACAAAATCGGCTAGCCGTTGCATATCGCCCTCACCACACTATGCGACGCGTCCCCAGTGCCCGCTGTCAGCGACGCGCACGCACACGGACCTCATCGCCTCCATATAGCGGGAAACTGATTTCTCGGCGACCGGATTATCGGGATGCATGATTGCCATCGCCGTGCCCTCCCCGTACCGAAATGTATAGATGGTCAGTTGATAAGAATATCGACCATCCGGATAGATCCCTATGTTGTTCGCCAGGCCCATGTCAGCGGCCGCGAGAATAGCGTTGAGCGGAGCGGCGCCGCCGTGCAAGAAGTTCGACACCGGAAAGTTCGGCCGTGGCCAGCTCAACCACGGTGCCAATTCCAGTACGCGGTAATACGGCACCTTCGCCATGTCCAGACCTGAATCGAACGAAGTCTGCGCTGCCCATGCGGCTGCGCCGAAAGAGGCCGCACCTATTGGCACGGTGATCGGGATCAAGCCGGTAAACCAGCCCTGTGTCATAAAGTTCTCCGCGGCGGTGCGGGAATCCCTCGGAGTAAGTCCGTAATACGTGAGAGCACCGGTAAACTCATGTTCCACCAGGGCGAGGCAGGCGAACAGGCCACCGACGAAGCGCGCGCCTGCCGCCGTGCAGGCTGATTCGAACCGCTCCGTCTGCGCCGCGTCCATCAGGAGTTCGGAGGCCATGTCACTGCTGGTCGAGTCCGATGGGTTACCCAGTGGGAGTGGGAATTCAGGAAAGCCGCCATTGTTGTTCTCGGCGAAGTCAATCCACTTACGTACTCCAGGCGAATCGACAGTTAACGCCGACGTGTACTCACGTTCACGGGCACAGAAATCGTCAAAGCTGCCGGCATCGGGCAGCGTAAGGGGTTCACCGCCTCCGGTCAACGCCGAATACATTCCGTTGGCTTCCAACATCGTCGTGCCGATCAACGTCGCGTCCCCATGGATATGGTCCATGGCGGCGAAAAACGTAAAGTGGCCTTCGTGTTGAACGATCCCGAACGTGAAGCAGCCCCACTCCAGTGGACTCGGTATCCCCACGACATGGGCGCGTATTTCGTCGACTGTCATGGCGCCGTGGTCGATCGGTGCGAATTCAATATCAGCTGGATCGTTGATCGCATGCCTTATGAAATCGCCATTGCCAACACGTTCGAACCAACTGCGGAATGTGTCATGCCGACGCAGGTATGCGTTAACTGCGTGATCCATGGCGGAGATATCACACTGGCCGGCCACTTCACAGCTGGCAATGATCTGGCGGGAAAAGCTCTGCCCCGCTGCTGTCCGCTCGCAGAAGTTACGAAGATGTTGGCCCTGCATGTAACTGATCGGCACCGAACTTACCGGCGCTTGCCGAGCTTTCTCGACAGCCACAGCCGTCGGGTGCCAAGAGATGACTGAGCCTGCGGTCAACGTCCATTCATCGAGTGAGCCGACCGTAATTGCCCCGATGCGCAACCTTCTGCCTCCTCGTTCTGCCTCCTCGGCTTGAACGGCTCCGGCCGCGTCGGCAGCCAGGCCAGGATAACCCGCTCGGCGGTCACACCGCGCGGGTGCGCCCATGCAACAGCTCGCGGACCTGGTGGCCGGCGG
>NZ_JBYCKY010000002.1:0-1146 GCF_057473605.1 Mycobacterium sp. TH-M82
GATCGGGCCGTGCTTGAGCTCGCCGGCGGCGAAGCCCTCGGCGTGCATGTAGGCCAGCTCCTTGAGCTTGAGCGCGCCTTCCAGCGCCACCGGATAACCGACGTGGCGGCCCAAGAACAACACCGCCGGCGAGCGAGCGAACCGGTGTGCCAGCGCGGTCACCGAACCGACACCGTCGAGCACCCGGGCCACCAGCGCGGGCATCGACTCCAGCTCGCGGTACTCGCGCTGCACCTCGTCGGGGTATTTCGTGCCGCGGGCCTGCGCCAGCGCCAGGCCGACCAGGTAGTTCGCCGCGATCTGGGCCAGAAACGTCTTCGTCGACGCCACCCCGATCTCCGGGCCGGCACGGGTGTAGAGCACCGCGTCGGATTCCCGCGGGATCTGGGCACCGTTGGTGTTGCAGATGGCCAGCACCTTGGCTTTCTGCTCCTTGGCGTGGCGCACCGCCTCCAAGGTGTCGGCGGTCTCACCGGACTGGCTGATCGCCACCACCAGCGTGCCGCGGTCCAGCACCGGGTCGCGGTAGCGGAACTCACTGGCCAGCTCGACCTCCACCGGCAGCCGGGTCCAGTGCTCGATGGCGTACTTGGCCAGCAGGCCGGAGTGATAGGCGGTGCCGCAGGCCACCACGAACACCTTGTCGATCTCGCGCAGCTCGCCGTCGGAGAGCCGCTGCTCGTCGAGCACGATCCGGCCGTCGGCGAAATGCCCCAGCAGGGTGTCGGCCACCGCGGCGGGCTGCTCGGCGATCTCCTTGAGCATGAAGTACTCATAGCCGCCCTTCTCGGCGGCGCCCAGGTCCCAGTCGATGTGGAAAGCACGAGCGCCGGCGGTCGTCTCGTTGCCGTGAAAGTCGGTGACCCGATAGCCCTCGGCGGTCAGCACCACCACCTGGTCCTGGCCCAGCTCGACCGCGTCGCGGGTGTGGCCGATGAACGCGGCCACGTCGGAGCCGACGAACATCTCGCCCGACCCGCTCTGGCCGATGCCGATCACCAGCGGGGTGGACCGGCGGGCGGCGACGATGGTGCCGGGCTGGTCGGCGCTGGCGAACACCAGGGTGAAGTGGCCCTCCAGCCGGCGCAGCACCGCCAGCGCCGACGCCACGAAGTCGCCGGCGGTGTCGCCGCGGCGGTACTGGCG
>NZ_JBYCKY010000003.1:0-1913 GCF_057473605.1 Mycobacterium sp. TH-M82
AGGCGCAGACGGCAACGACGAAGCCGGCGACGTCGGCATCGAGGAGCCCAGACCAGACCCCATCGAGCCCGGATTCAACCCCGACCCCAGACCCGAAAGCGCCGAACCACCGCCACCAGCACCAGCCCCGCCACCACCAGAAGCGGCCCGACCCATCGAACCGCCGAGGGCCTGCGGAAGCGCCGTCAGCGGCGACGTAGCCGGCGCGGGTCCGCCATTCGCAGAACCAGCCGGCGGGAGGTCCGTTTGCACGTCACGGGGAGGGCCTTGCGTCAAAGGTGTTGTCGCGTCGGCTGGCAACCCGGTTTCTACGTCTCGTTGAGACTGGCCCGTCACGGCATCGCCCGTGTCGCCGCCCTTCGGTGTCGTGTTTGTGTCGCCGTCTACGGGAAGGTCGGTGTTCTTGTCGTGATGCGGGTTCCCGTTGTGGTCATTCTGGCCGTCCGGGTCGGTAGCGGGTCTGTCCGGTAGGGGCGCAGTGAAGTTCACACCTTGGACATACATGGTCGCGGACCCGCCGCGTTTGGCTACCATGTCGTCCGCCTCGGTCAAGGTTTCTGTCAAAATAGCTTGTGCGGCAACGGTTTTACCGCTCCGCATTGCGGCTTGGTACTGCGGCTCCTTGTCCTCAATCAGAAGTCGCAGATCATGTTGCAATGAGCGAAGTTCGCCCGCCGCCAGGCGGACCGCGTCTCCCGATGTTTTGTACAGGTCGGCGTGGGCGTCCCACAGGTGAACGTTGGCGTTGTGCGCGGCGAATTGCGCCTCACCGGCTTGTCCTTGCAGCGCTTCTTTTAAGCGTGGCCGGTGAACATTGCACGACGTGTCCCCAGCGGTTCGCAGCGTCGCGGCTTGCTGCTCGTGGACGTCCGCAACCCGGTCTAAAACCTCAGGACTGGGCCAACGCCCAGTCTTCACCACTGTCGCGAATGTGCTATCTCCCCCGGAATCGACTGCAGCCACGTCCGTTTCACCCCTGGTATCCGTTGCAGCGTGCCCACACCTGATCATCGGCGGCATTAGCCGCGGCGGCCGTCCAGTCGGTAGGAGGCTGCACCGCGCCCTTAGACGGCTCCCGACTCAACGCCGCACCGTGATCGCGCATCAGCTGCAGTGACTTGATCATCGCCGCCCGCACATCGGGATCGCCAACCGGATTGTCGCGCAGCGCATCAGCAACGTAATTCGCTGCGGGCACCACATCGGCAGCCCGGGTCTGCGGTGTCGGGATGGCGGCATATGCGGCAGCGAATCGCGTGCACAAATCAACCGTCTGCGCCCGAATCACCTCTGGCGACGGAGCCGGCGGATGAGCCACCGCTACCGGGGTTGGTCTCGACGCAATATGCGTTCCAACGATCACACCGCCCACCCCAGCACCGAACACGCAGGCCACGAAAGCCGCGATTGTGGCGGCTCGCCGCACACCACCAGACTGGCGGCGGCCGGCAGGCGGTGTCTGCGGCGGCGCCGGCGGCATCGCGTACGGCCCCGGTCGTGGAGGCCCGGCTATCGGCGGTGTCGATGACCACCCAGGTCCAGGTGTCATGTCCATACGCCCTCGATCGAGCGGATGCGCATTGCGTTATCGTCATCGGCCCCTCCCTCGATGCGGGTGGTGGCCGAGGCGGCGGCGGCGAATCGAGTGGCTTTCTCGTCTCGGTCGCGGGCCATCGTCGTGTGTTCACCAGGCCAGTGCGCGATAGCCGCGAGAACCGCTGCCGTGGCCGCATCATCAGGCGCAGCGGCGAGCTCCGGGTAGGCCACCGTGGCGGGCACATCAGCCTGCCACGCGGCGATAGCCGCGCCCAAGCCCTCGGGATCGATGTGCGGAGTGTGCGGATCGCTCATTTTTGCCCGCCACCGGCGTCATAGAAAAACTTTGAGTGGGCAATCGCAAGCTCCTCAGCCGC
>NZ_JBYCKY010000004.1:0-4506 GCF_057473605.1 Mycobacterium sp. TH-M82
CGAGATGCGCCGTCAAGCCGCGGTTTTGTCCGCGGGAGGCCGGGTCACCCAGGAGACCAGGCACTTTCACGAGGCCGGCTACACCAGCCCCGGCCGCACCAAGGAGACCGCCGAGGACTACCGGTATTTCCCCGAGCCCGACCTGGGGCCGGTCGCGCCCAGCCGCGAGCTCGTCGAGCGGCTGCGGGGCACTATTCCGGAGCTGCCGTGGTTGGCGCGCAAGCGGAGTCCGGCCGAAGGGGGGATCTCCGATGAGGTGATGCGTGATCTGGTCAACGCCGGCGCGGTGGAGCTGGGTGCCGCGACCGTCGACCGGGGCGCCCCCAGTGAGGCGGCCCGGGCCTGGTGGGGGAACTTCCTGGTGCAGAAGGCCAACGAGGCGGGGGTCGAACTCGACGCGCTGGCGATCACCCCGAAGCAGGTTGCCGCGGTGGTGGCGTTGGTCGATGCGGGCAAGTTGAGCAACAAGCTGGCCCGCCAGGTGGTCGAGGGCGTATTGGCCGGGGAGGGCGAACCCGAACAGGTGATGGCCGACCGCGGGCTGGTGCTGGTCCGTGACGACTCGCTGATCCAGGCCGCGATCGATGAGGCGCTCGCCGCCGATCCGGAGGTGGCCGAAAAGATCCGGGGCGGCAAGGTTGCCGCTGCCGGTGCCATCGTGGGTGCGGTCATGAAGGCCACCAGGGGCCAGGCCGACGCTGCCCGGGTACGCGAGCTGGTGCTGGTGGCCTGCGGGTGCGGGCCAGGTCGCTGACGCGAGGAGAGACTGCTACGTCTTGTCGTCGTTGCTGCGCGGGAAGCCGCCGGACGGGAACAGCGGGAACACCACGTCGTCAAGTTTTCCGGCGTCCCCGGCGGTCCTGTTGATCGTCCCGCCCCAGACGTTGCCGTCCGGTGACATCCGCACCGCCCAGACGTGTCCGTGGGTGTCCTGGCGCACCACCTCGGGCTCGCTGGTGACCGCACCGGTTCCGGGCGCGAGCCGCACCGCCACGGTCTGCTCGGTATTGACGAGGTTGACCAGTACGGTGCCGTCCATTGCCGCGCAGCCGGCCACCCCGGGTTTATCCGGCCACGTCCACACCGTCGAGACGCGGGAGTCCTTGGTGATGCGCTGCAGTCGGTCGGCGCTGGGGGTTCGGTCGGCCACGTAGAGCGATCCGTCGACGTGGTCGACGCAGAGACCGCCGCCGGACCCCACTCCGGTCAGTGCGGTGGTGGGGGGCGCCTGATCGATGGTCGTCGGTTGCTCGATGCGCAGCACCTTGCCGGCGCGGGATCGGGGATCGGCCGCCGCCCCGGGATCCCCGGCATCGCCGGTGAGCACCACCAGTGTGGTTGGGCTGGTGAAGAGCAACGCACCGGTATTGCCGGTCACGCCCTTGGGCATCCCGGTCAGGATGTTCTTGGGTACGTCACCTTCGGCGATCCGGACGACCCGGTTGTCGGTGGCGGTGCTGATGTAGGCGTACATCAGCCGGTCCTGCGAATAGGTGGGCGACAGCACGATGTCCATCAATCCGCCGTCGCCGGACGGGTCGACCCCGAAGACGGTCTTGACCTTGGGTTCGGCGCTGACCGAAACCTCTTTGACCGCCCCAGTGGTGCGTTCGGCGACCAGCGCCGACTTGTTGTCCGGGAGCATGATCAGGCCGCTGGTGCTCTCCAGACAGCCCTGCATCACTCCGGGCGCCGGGCACGCCTTGGGAAACGGCTTGGCAGGCAGCGGCGGTGGCGGCGGAGGTGTCGAGGTGGGCAGCCGGCCGAATCTCGGCTGGGTGGTGAACGGCTGCGACTGTGCGTCGTTGAACTGCGCACAGCCGGTCACAACGAGCAGTGTGGTGCACAGCGCGACAGCGACCCGGTGAACCGGCCTATATATCCGCTGCATCCGCATCCCGTCAGGTTACGGACACCACCGCCGAGTCCGCCAGGACGGCTTGCCGGCGCGGCGCGGCGAGGTACAGCGGGCAACATGCACGGATCGGTTCGGTCACGGAAGCGTCCAAATCCCCAATCCGTGCGTGATTGCCCTTACCCTGGCAGGGTGACCAGTCAATCTGCGGACTCGCGCTGGCGGCGTCCGGACGATTCGGCGGCGTCCGACCAAGCACGGTCCGGTTCGGCGGCACGCCTGGTGGATCCGGAGGATGACCTCCCGTCGGCCACCTACACCGGTGACTTCGAAACGACCACCATCCCGCCCTACGACTCCACCAACTCACCCAGCTCCTATGCCGTGGGCACCGGATACGGCCTGCTCGGCGACCCGGAACCGTTGCCCTATGTCCAGCCGTCCTACGGCGGTCGGCCTTGGGCGCAGGCGGCCGGCGACACGGACGATGCTGATGCTGACCGGCCTTTTGGGGCCGCTGACCGGCGCGGAACCCAAGACCTGGGTCTGTTGATCCTACGGGTGGGCCTGGGCGTGCCGCTGGTCGCCCACGGGTTGCAGAAGCTGTTCGGCTGGTGGGGTGGCCACGGCTTGACCGGGTTCAAGAACTCGCTGTCGGACGCCGGCTACCAGCACGCCGATATCCTCGCCCTTGCCGGCGCCGGCGGTCAGATCGTCGCCGGGGTGCTGTTGGTGCTGGGGTTGTTCACCCCGCTGGCGGCGGCAGGGGCGCTGGCCTATCTGATCAACGGCGCGCTGGCCGGCGTTTCGGCGCAGACCGAAGACCGGTTGGCCTACTTCCTGGCCGACGGCCGGGAGTACCCATTCATGCTGGTCGGCGTGGCGCTCGCCATCGTGCTGGCCGGGCCGGGTCGCTACGCGTTCGACGCCGGTCGCGGCTGGTCTCGGCGGCCGTTCATCGGCTCATTCTTGGTGTTGCTGCTCGGTGTCGGCGGCGGTGTCGCCCTGTGGGTTCTGCTCAACGGCGCGAACCCGCTGGCGTGACGCGTTGAGATTGCACCCAGGGCTGTGCGTCGACGGAAATTGCGACCGTGTGTGCAATCTCAAGGATCTCAGGCGGGCTACCTGAAATTTGACGGTTGACCTGTGCGGAGGCTAGCGTCGAACATTATGGACAGCCGTGGAATGCTGGTAGTACTTGGTCGGCGCGTTGGTGGCTGCTGACTAGTATTCGGGGATCAACGCGCAACCCTCGGGCAGCAGCAGAGCTGACGGGGGTTTTTGTTTGCCACCATTCGGCACCGTGAAGAGGATCGTGAAGAGGATCGTGAAGAGGATATGGTGAGCGCACCCACCACCCGGCCGCCTGGTCGGCCGGCGCCGTCCGGTACCCGTGGGCGCGCCAACGCCGCGGCTGTCGCCCAGTCCAGTGTGCGGCCCAAACACATTGCGCCGCAGCAACTCACCGGAGCTCAGTCGGTGGTCCGGTCGTTGGAGGAACTGGACGTCGACGTCATCTTCGGCATCCCGGGTGGTGCGGTGCTGCCGGTCTACGACCCGCTGTTCGACTCGAAGAAGCTGCGCCACGTGCTGGTCCGCCACGAGCAGGGCGCCGGGCACGCCGCCAGCGGCTACGCGCACGCCACCGGCCACGTCGGGGTGTGCATGGCCACTTCGGGCCCCGGCGCCACCAACTTGGTCACCGCACTGGCCGACGCGCAGATGGACTCTATCCCGGTCGTCGCTATCACCGGGCAGGTGGGCCGGTCGCTGATCGGTACCGACGCCTTCCAGGAGGCCGACATATCCGGCATCACCATGCCGGTCACCAAACACAATTACCTGGTCCGCAACGGCAACGATATCGCGCGGGTGCTGGCCGAGGCTTTCCACATCGCCGCCACCGGCCGCCCCGGCGTGGTGCTGGTCGACATTCCCAAGGACGTGCTGCAGGGCCCGTGCACGTTTGCCTGGCCGCCGCGCCTGGAGCTGCCGGGCTACAAGCCGAACACCAAACCACACAACCGGCAGGTCCATGAGGCCGCCAAACTGATCGCGGCCGCCCGCAGGCCGGTGCTCTACGTGGGTGGCGGGGTCATCCGCGGCCAGGCATGCGAGCAGCTGCGCGAACTGGCCGAGCTGACCGGCATCCCGGTGGTCACCACGCTGATGGCGCGTGGTGCATTCCCGGACAGCCACCCCCAGCACCTGGGAATGCCGGGCATGCACGGCACCGTGGCGGCGGTGGCCGGGCTGCAGCGGGCCGATCTGCTGATCGCACTGGGTGCCCGCTTCGATGATCGGGTCACCGGCCGGCTGGATTCGTTCGCCCCCGACGCCAAAGTGATCCACGCCGACATCGACCCGGCCGAGATCGGCAAGAACCGGCACGCCGACGTGCCCATCGTCGGCGACGTCAAGGCCGTCATCACCGATCTCATCGACGCACTCCGTCGCGATCAGGTGCCCGGCGAACTCGTCCTGGACGAATGGTGGGCCTACCTGCGCGACGTGCAGGCCACCTACCCGTTGAGTTACGGGCCGCAAAGTGACGGCAGCCTGAGCCCCGAATACGTCATCTCCACCTTGGGTCGTCTCGCCGGGCCCGACGCGATCTACGTCGCCGGGGTGGGCCAGCACCAGATGTGGGC
>NZ_JBYCKY010000005.1:0-4616 GCF_057473605.1 Mycobacterium sp. TH-M82
ACGACGTCGTGGTCGTCGACAAGCCCGCCGGGGTGGCCGCCCACGCGTCGGTGGGCTGGACCGGGCCGACGGTGCTGGGCGGGCTGGCCGCCGCCGGATACCGGATCACCACCTCGGGCGTGCCCGAGCGGCAGGGCATCGTGCAGCGCCTCGACGTCGGCACGTCTGGGGTGATGGTGGTGGCGATCTCCGAGCGCGCCTACACCGTCCTCAAGCGCGCCTTCAGAGCGCGTTCGGTCGACAAGCGCTACCACGCACTGGTGCAGGGGCATCCGGACCCGTCCAGCGGCACCGTCGATGCGCCGATCGGCCGGCACCATGGCCGGGACTGGAAGTTCGCCGTCACCGCGAACGGCCGAAACAGCGTCACCCACTACGACACGGTGGAAGCCTTCGTCGCAGCCAGCCTGCTCGACGTCCACCTGGAAACCGGCCGCACCCACCAGATCCGGGTGCATTTCGCCGCGCTGCATCACCCCTGCTGCGGCGACCTCACCTACGGCGCCGACCCGAAGCTGGCGAAAAGGCTTGGGCTGGAACGCCAGTGGCTGCACGCGCGATCGCTGGCGTTCAGTCATCCGGGCGACGGCCGGCGGCTGGTGGTCACCAGCCCGTATCCGCCCGACCTGCGGCACGCGCTGGACGTGCTGCGGGCTTCGGCGTGATCAAGGCTGATCAGTCCGGTTTGCGGGCCTCGATGAGGGTCCGGGCGGAGTGGGCGACGAACTGTCCGTCGGCCTCGATACGCTCGTGCAGCTCACGCAGCCGGCTGCGGTAACGGTCGACGGTGAAGCCCGGCACACTCCAGATCACCTTTCGCAGGAAATAGACGACGGCGCCGATGTCGAAGAACTCGACGCGCAGCCGTTCGGAGCGCACATCGGCGACCTGCAGACCGGCGGCTGCGGCATTCGCCCGCTCGACGTCCGGCTCCCGGTCGGCGCCGAGTCCGGCCTTCGGCCCGAGGAAGAACTCGGTCAGCTCGATCATCGTCGCGGGTCCGATGTGTTGCGCGAAGTAGGTGCCGCCCGGCCGCAGCACCCGGGCGATCTCGGTCCACCACAGGGCGCTCGGGTGCCGGCTGGTCACCAGGTCGAAGGCGTTGTCGGCGAACGGCAGCGGCGGGTGGTCGGCTACTGCGACAACCACCACACCCCGCGGATGCAAAAGCCTGGTGGCAAGTGCCGCGTTCGGTGGCCACGGCTCGGTGGCGGCCATGGTCGGTGGGAACGTATCGAGTTCGCCCGCGCCGGCCAGCACCTCTCCACCGCCGGTCTGCAGGTCGACGGCGGCCGATGCGCGCGCCAGCCGCTGGCTCAGCAGCCGCTGGTAGCCCCACGACGGGCGCTGCTCGGTGGCGCGGCCGTCCAGCCACGAAAAGTCCCACCCCTCGACCGGCGCGGCGGCCGCCTCGGCCACCAGATCGTCGAACGTCGCGGGCATGTCTGACATTGTCGCTTGCACCGGCCGCACCGGCATCGACCGGGTTCGGGTCGTTCAGGTCGCCGGGTTCGCCCCGGTTACCCTTATTGCTATGAATCAGTTCCTGTTGCGGGCTGTCGCAAGGCTGGGGTCCTGGGCGATCGGACTGGTGATCGCCGCGGCGGTCGTGCCCGGTGTTGCGATGTCGGCGCCGGGATTCGTCGTCGCGGTGCTGGCGTTCGCCGCTGCCCAGACCGGCCTGTCGTGGCTGATCTTGAAGTTGCCGCACGGATACGCGTCGTTGCTGCTGGGTGCTGCCGGCCTGACGCTGACTGTCGTCGCGCTCTGGCTGGCCTCGGTGCTCACCCCCGGGCTCGGCATCCGCGGCTTCGCCTCCTGGCTGGCGATGACACTGGTGGTGTGGCTGGTGACGACGATCGGTGCAATTCTGCTGCCCGATATGTACATTCGCAGTCAGGACGACTCGACCCGAACCGGGTAGGGGGACAGGGAACTAGACAGGGAACTATAGTGGGAGACACGCATCACGATCCGACGGATCATTCCCGGACCACGCATCAGCACGCGGGTATCGTGGTAAAGGACAACTTCTTCTGGCCCGGGTTCATCCTGCTGGGGATCGCAGTGTTCGCGATGATCAGCACCGTGATGGTTGCCGCCTACCAGCATTACGAGTGGATTGAGACCACGGTGCTCATCTCGGTGCTGGGCACGATCGCCGGAGCACTGTGGCTCTTCGTCGAGGTTCGCCACGTCAGCGGCATCGACAGGCAGTTGGCACGCGCGCGCGATGTCCGGCCGCGCGCGTGATCGACGGGATCGGCTCGCAGCCGTCTGTCATGAAGATTTCGTTGGCCGGATCTTGAACGAGATTCGCAGCTTCGTACGGTAGCTGGTCGGCGCTCACCGACACACCCAGCGGCACTGCCGGTAGCGGTCGTGCCTCGGTCATAGACTGGCGGTCCTATGGACGGTTCCTCTTCGCGGCCCTTCGTGCATCTGCATAACCACACCGAGTACTCGATGCTGGACGGCGCGGCGAAGATCACTCCGATGCTGGCCGAGGCGCGGCGTCTGGGGATGACCGCGATCGGGATGACCGATCACGGAAACATGTTCGGCGCCGCCGAGTTTTATCACGCGGCGGCCGACGCCGGGATCAAGCCGATCATCGGAGTGGAAGCATATGTGGCTCCCGGCTCTCGTTTTGATACCCGCCGGGTGCTGTGGGGCGATCCCGGCCAGAAGAGCGACGACGTATCCGGCGGCGGCTCCTACACGCATCTGACCATGATCGCCGAGAACGCGACCGGCTTGCGCAACCTGTTCACGCTGTCGTCGCTGGCCTCTTTCGAAGGGCAGTTGGGTAAATGGCCACGGATGGATGCCGAACTCGTCGCCGAACATGCGGCTGGCATCATCGCCACCACCGGATGCCCGTCGGGGGAGGTGCAGACTCGCCTTCGGCTCGGCCAGCAGCGCGAGGCGCTGGAATCGGCCGCCAAGTGGCGGGAGATCTTCGGCGCCGACAACTTCTTCCTGGAACTGATGGATCACGGGCTGGCCATCGAAGCGCGGGTGCGCGACGGTCTGCTCGACCTCGCCGGCACATTGAACATCCCGCCGCTGGCCACCAACGACTGCCACTACGTCACCCGCGACGCCGCGGCCAACCACGAGGCTCTGCTGTGCGTGCAGACCGGCAAGACGCTGTCAGATCCCAACCGGTTCAAATTCGACGGTGACGGCTACTACCTCAAGTCCGCCGCCGAGATGCGCGCACTCTTCGACGACACGGTTCCCGGTGCGTGCGACGCCACCGTGGCCGTCGCCGAACGGGTGGGCTCCTACGCCGACGTGTGGACGCCACGCAACCGAATGCCGGTGTTCCCGGTGCCGGCCGGACACGATCCGGCATCCTGGCTTCGCCACGAGGTGAGCGCCGGGCTGACGCGCCGGTTTCCGAACGGGTCACCCGAGGGTTATGCCGAGCGCGCGTCCTATGAGATCGACGTCATCTGCGACAAGGGTTTCCCGTCGTACTTCTTGATCGTCGCCGACCTGATCAACTATGCCCGCTCCGTCGACATCCGGGTCGGGCCGGGCCGCGGTTCGGCCGCCGGTTCGCTGGTGGCCTACGCGCTGGGCATCACCGACATCGACCCGATCCCGTACGGCCTGCTTTTCGAACGGTTCCTCAACCCGGAGCGCACGTCGATGCCGGACATTGACATCGACTTCGACGACCGGCGCCGCGGCGAAATGGTGCGCTACGCCGCCGAGCGATGGGGCCATGACCGGGTTGCCCAGGTCATCACCTTCGGCACCATCAAAACCAAAGCGGCGCTTAAGGACTCCGCGCGCATTCACTTCGGGCAACCCGGCTTCGCGATTGCCGACCGGATCGCCAAGGCGCTGCCGACGCCGATCATGGCCAAAGACATCCCGCTGTCCGGCATCACGGATCCGAACCACGAGCGGTACAAGGAGGCGACCGAGGTCCGCGGCCTGATCGACGCCGACCCCGATGTGCGCACCATCTATCGGACCGCACTCGGGCTGGAAGGCCTCATCCGCAACGCCGGTGTGCACGCCTGCGCGGTGATCATGAGCAGCGAACCGCTCACCGAGGCGATTCCGCTATGGAAGCGACCGCAGGACGGTGCGATCATCACCGGCTGGGACTACCCGGCGTGTGAGGGGATCGGTCTGCTGAAGATGGACTTCCTCGGGCTGCGCAACCTGACCATCATCGGCGACGCGATCGAGAACATCAAAGCCAACCGCGGCCTCGACGTGGACCTGGAGTCGGTGCCGCTCGACGACCAGCCGACCTACGAACTGCTGGGCCGCGGCGACACCCTGGGGGTGTTCCAGCTCGACGGCGGACCGATGCGCGACCTGCTGCGCCGGATGCAACCCACCGGGTTCGAAGACGTCATCGCGGTGATCGCGCTGTACCGGCCCGGCCCGATGGGACAAAACGCCCACAACGACTACGCCGACCGCAAGAACGGCCGGCAGGCCATCAAACCGATCCACCCCGAACTTGCCGGACCGCTGGAAGAGATCCTGACCGAAACCTACGGCCTGATCGTCTACCAGGAACAGATCATGCGCATCGCGCAGAAGGTGGCCGGCTACTCGCTGGCCCAAGCCGACATCCTGCGGAA
>NZ_JBYCKY010000006.1:0-1452 GCF_057473605.1 Mycobacterium sp. TH-M82
AACGCCGCCTGGTACTTCGACACGGTGCACATCGGCGATCCGATCATCGTGCAGGCCTGACCGGCGGTCGCCGGAGGAATGCCATTAACGGTCGGAAACTGATCGGCGGCCGGTGGGTTCGCTGGGACGAGGAATGCGCAGCCGAGGCGTATGCACGCCGATGGTGGGTGCGCCGCACGGTGGCCGATTCGCTCCACGATGCCGCTCAGCGCAGACCGGACCGGGTGGTGTTGATCGACGGCGACGTCCGGCTGGACTGCCGGACCCTCTACACTCAGGCGAGCGCGCTGGCGCAGGCGTTGTTGGCACGGCTGCCGGATGGTGCTGTGGTGTCGTTCATGTTGCCCAATTGGCATGAGGCGGCAGTGATCTACCTGGCGACGACGATGGCCGGGATGGTGGTCAATCCCATCCTGCCGTCGCTGCGGCAGCGGGAGCTGCGCGTGTTGCTCACCGATGTGGACAGCCGGATGATCTTCGTGCCGGCCACCTGGCGGGGACACGACTTCGTCTCGATGGTGGCACCGCTGGTCGAACAGCTGGGGATCGACGTCGTGGTGGTGCGCGGCGCGGTCGGGCACCATGCGGGCTACGCTCAGTTGCTGGCCGACCCGGCGCGACCCCGGGAACTGCCCACCGTCGACCCGGATGCGGTCCAGATGGTCCTGTATACGTCCGGGACGGCCGGTAAGCCCAAAGGCGTTCTGCACACCCATAACTCGATGCACGCGCTGATCTGCCAGATCCGCGACCACTGGCTGGTCGAGGACGGCGACCGGTTCTTGGTGCCGTCGCCGATCGCGCACATCGGCGGTTCCATCTACGCCTTCGAATGTCCGCTGCTGCTGGGCACGACCGCGATTCTGATGGACCGCTGGAACGCCGACGAAGCTGCTCGGCTGATGCAGGCGAACCGCTGCACGCACCTGGCCGGAGCCACGCCGTTTCTGGAGCAGCTGCTCGCCGCCGCGGAGCGCACGGGTACCCGGCTGCCCGATCTGAAGGTGTTCGTCTGCGGCGGCGCGTCGGTGCCGCCCCAGCTGATCCGCAGTGCGGCGGCGTTTTTCCAGCGGGCGGTGGTCACCCGCGCCTACGGCTGCACCGAGGTTCCGGTGATCACCGTCGGCGCACCCGGCCGAGACGACGTCGATCACGCCGCGGACACCGATGGCCGCCCCGGGCTGGCCGAGGTCGCCGTCGTCGACCACGACGCCGCGCCGGCCGGTGCGGGAGAGATCCTGGCGCGCGGCCCGCAGATGTTCGCCGGCTATCTGCATCCCGAGGACGACAACGGATCTTTCGATGCGGAAGGGTTTTTCCGCACCGGCGATCTCGGACATTGGGTCGATGGCGATTACCTGGTCGTCACCGGCCGCGTGAAGGACGTCATCATCCGCAGCGGGGAGAACATCTCGCCGAAGGAGGTCGAAGACGTGCTGGCCGGCCACCCCG
>NZ_JBYCKY010000007.1:0-7979 GCF_057473605.1 Mycobacterium sp. TH-M82
GTTCAGGAACTGCTGGCGAGCCGATCTTCGAGGGCCTCGCGAGCAAGCTGGGAGACGGTCTTTCCCTCGGCAGAAGCTATCTGTGCTGCTCGGGCTCGTACCTCCGGGGCGACCCGGAATGCGATCTGCGGCGAATGTGCAGCGTTTCCTGACAGCGAGGGCCGTCCGCCCCCCCGCCGAGCCTGCTCCACCACCTGGGCGGCCACTTGCGCAGTCAAGCGACTGCCATCTGCCAGCCGAATGTCTTCTTCTGCGAGGTCGACGTCAGAGCCGATGGGCGTAGCGGCGGTAACACGGGGAACGGTGTGCTTTGTCATGGTGACTCCTTTGTGAAATTGGTGGGTGCGGCATGGATTACGAGCAGCACCGGCTCGGGATCTTGGGTGCCTTGGATCTCGACGGCGATGACTTCAAGCTCGCGGCCTCGCTCATCAGGACCGACCCATAACCACGCCGGGCTGCCATGGTTCGTCAGGACCTCCGTCGGCGCGGTGTGGGCGAGCATCCAACGGACCGAACCGCGGCCGATTCGGTGCCGCCGCGCGGCCTGCGTGAACCTGATTTCCATGCCGACTTACATTGTGTCAGACACAACACCTGTTTTGTCAAACACAACGTGTCGACTTACCAGCGCAAGAAGCGCGGGCAAGGTAGCCGCGAGTAGAGAGCGCCGGCTCGCTGCTGTGGCCGCACTACCGGTCGAGGAGGATCGAACCTGGTGTTCGACCGGCTCAGCGCACCCACTTCTGGGCGGCGCGCGGATCTGGGGAAATATTCTGCGGGGGTTCGACCGGGCTGGCACCGAACAGGTTCCGGGCGCGGTTCAACAAGTCGCGGACCTCGTCCAGCTGCCGCCGCAGCTCCGAGTCGGCCATGCTGTGCAGGCTACCGAGCCGGCACAGGCGATGACAATTCACCACAACTGACCGCTCAAACCTCCTCCACCAGCGGCGGTAGGCTTGCGCGGTGGCAATCTTCGCTCGGACGTCGGCGCGTCATCATCTCCGGAGGGCGGCCCGGCAGGCCCTGGCGATCCCGGCTTTCAGCGCTCCCCCCGACTGCACCCCGTCGGTGCTCGGTGGCCTGTGGCCGATCGAGTTGGCAACGGTTACCGCTGAGAACGCGACGATCGCCGACTATCTCGACGCGGATCTGCGGCGGATCGCCGACTCTGCCAACGAGAAGCTACAGGCCATCAGCCGGGCCGGGTTGGCGGGCTCGGCGCGCACAGCAGCAGAATCACGGGTGGTCAACGTCGCCCGGGCTTTCGCGGTGCTTCGAGTCGAGTCGACGGTTCGCCAACTCCGCAAGGAGGCGCTGGAGTTTCGCACTGAATACCTCAGCCTGAACCCGGCTCGACAGGCCCACCGGCAGCAAGCTCCGGACATCACACAGCAACTGCCCGTCATCGAACCCGACCACCGGGGCGCGAAGGTCGCAGAAGTCACAGATCCCGGCGTTGCTCGGTTGACCCTGTTGAGGTTGCGGTCCGACCCGGTGGTCGTGGGGGTCTCCGAAGGATCGCCCACCGAGGAATCGGCGGAAGCGGCCCCCGCTGAAGAAACGGACCAGCGGCTGCGGCGGTTGCTGGAGTTCGTCGCCCGTCAAGCACCGGGGTTGCGTTGGGCGACGGGGATCGGCGAGGACGGTGACACGGTGTTGGTCACCGACCTTGCCCACGGGTGGATCCCGTCCGGAATCGAACTGCCCGCCGGTGTGCGGTTGTTGGAACCCGGCTGGCGTGACGGCAACACGGAAGCGCTATTGGGCGGCGCCGGGTCGTCGGCGACCTACGCCCCGGGGGATCGGCTGGGGTGGGCGATCGACTCCGGCGGAATCGAATGTTCGCACCGCGCCAGGGAACTGCCGGCAATCGACGACCTCGGCTGGCGGCTGGCCGAGGCCACGCACTGGCGGGACGGGCTACCGCGGATGGCGAATACCCTGGCCAAGGCTGGTGCTGCGGGCACCGGGGTGCTCGACGCCGAAATGGATCTGCTGCGAGTGCACCTGGACACCGTGCGGTATCAGCTGTTGGCGCAGTACCCGGATGTCGACCTCGGCCTGCTGTTGAACTGCCTGCTGTTGGCCGCCACCGCGGGCATCGCCACCGGCGACCGGGTGACGGCGAACTACCACTTCGCCTGGTTCCAGACGTTGAGCGCTCCGGCGGCGAGCAGCTTCAACGCCCGCTCCGGACGGCGCCGTGGACGAATTGACGCTGGTCGCACAGGGTCGACATACTGAGCGGGTGTCGGGGCCGGATAGCGGCGCGGAGCTCAGCGACAAGGACGAGGACCTTGTTGAATCGGTTCTCCGTGACTTGCGCGAGGCGGCTGAGCGGTGGGAGGCGCTCGTCGCCCAGGCCGAGAGCATCACCTACAGCGTCGATCTGGGTGACATTCACGCCGTGGCGAATTCTGATGGCCGGTTGATCGAATTGACGCTGCATCCGGGTGTGGTGACCGACTACACCCACGGTGAGCTGACGGACCTGCTCAACCTGGCGTTCGCCGCGCTGCGCGAGGAGGCGGAAGCGGATTATCGCCAACGCTATGGCGAAGGCATCCAGTGGTTGCCGATGGGATACTGACCATGCCGTTGAACCTGTCGAACCGGGACCAGAATTCCGGGCATCTGTTCTACAACCGCCGGCTCAAGGCGGCGATCACCCGGTTCTCGGTGCGGATGAAGCACGACGACCGTAAACAACAGGCGGCGTTGGCGCTGTCTGTGGTGTTGGTCGGCATCGGCATCGGCTGGATGGCGCTGCTGCACGTGATGAAGCCCGCGGGGCTGGTGGGCCAGTCGGAGATCATCGGCAACCGCGACACCGGAGCGATCTACGCCCGGATCGACGGACGGCTCTATCCGGCCCTGAACTTGACCTCCGCTCGGCTGGCGACCGGCAACGCCGCCGCTGTGTCCTGGGTGACGGCCAGTGAGATCGCCAAATACCCGACCGGGCCGACGATCGGCATCCCCGGCGCACCGGACAGCATCAGCATTACCGCCAACACCGCATCGGCGTGGTCGGTCTGTGACACGGCAGCGGTCCGAAGCAGCGGCGTCGTGCCCACGGTGACCTCGATCGCCGGGGAGCTGTCGGTGGGCGGCCGGGCTGCGCCGATGGGGCCGGCGCAGGCCGTGCTGGCGACCCACCGGGGTGCCACCTACGTGATCTGGGGTGGTCACCGGTCGGCCATCGACCCCGCGGACAGATCGGTGACGTTCAATGTGGGCCTCGATCCCGGGCAGACCCGTCCGATCGAGATCTCCAACGCCGTATTCGATGCCATGCCGGCGACCGAACCTGTTGTCGTGCCGCAGATCCCGGAGAAGGGAACGCCCTCGAGATGGCTGCCCGGCATCGCTGACGTCGTCGTGGGCAGTGTGTTGGAGACGCGCAATGCCGCCGGCGCCGTCAGCGGGTACTACGCGCTGCTGCCGGGCGGGGTGCAGAAGATCACCGGCTTCGTCGCCGACCTGCTGCGCACCGCGGACTCGCAGGGCTCCGCGGGGCCGATACAGATCTCACCGGGCAAGCTGATCGACATCCCGGTGGTCCACGACCTCGACGTGGACTATTACCCGTTGGGAAAGCTGGAATTCGTCGATACGGCCGCGAACCCGGTGATATGTGTTGCGTGGGCGAAGCAGACGACCGATCCGCAGGCGACGATCACCATTGTCAGCGGACGGGGCCTGCCGGTGCCGGTGGGGGTGGATGAGCGGCTGGTGCGGTTGGTGCGTGACGATCGTGCGCCCGACTCGGTGGAGGCCGACCAGACGCTGGTTTTGCCGGGGGCGGCAAATTTCGTCGCGACGACTTCCGGCGTGGCCGTCGCCGACACCCGGGAGAGCCTGTACTGGGTCTCGCCGCAGGGCGTTCGGTACGGGATCGAATGGCACCAGCCGACATTGCGGGCGCTGGGGCTCGACGCCCGCACAGCGGTGCAGGCGCCCTGGCCGATAGTGCGGACCTTCGCGGCGGGCCCTGCGATCAGCCGGGAGAGCGCACTGTTGGCACGCGACACGGTCACCGCGGGCGCGGCGGTAGCCCAGCTGCCCGAACAACCGGCGGGCGGCTGAGATGTCCAAGCGCGGCTTCGTGCGGGGCCCGCGGGCACCGGTGCCGGTCGTGCCACCGACGCGGGTGGCGGTTGCTGCGCCACTGGCCCTGCCGGAGCGTGAGCCCCGCAACATCGCGCTGATGATCGCCGTTCCCGCCCTGCTGGTCGGGATCGTCGGCACGCTGGTGGTGATGTACACCTCGGGGGTCAGGTCGCTGCAGTCCGGGTTCTTCCCGATGATGGGACTGGCCGGCTTCGGTGTGCTGATGTTCAGCGGCCGGTTCGGGCGGGGGCGCCGAATCAGCTGGGGCGAGCTGGAAAAGCAGCGCCGGATCTACCTGCGCCAGCTCGACGAGGACCGCGACGAGGTGCAACGCGCCGCCGCCGAACAGCGCCGCAGCCAGCTGTTCGTCCACGCCGACCCGCGGCACTTCGACACCGTGATCGGCGGACCGCGAATGTGGGAACGCCGCAGTGTCGACCAGGATTTCCTCGACGTCCGGTTGGGGGTCGGGGTGCAGCAGGCCAGTGACTGTGCGGTGTCGCTGCAATGGCCGGAGGTGCCGGTCGGCGAGGAACTCGAACCGGTCACCGGCGGTGCGCTGCGGGACTTCATCCTCGAGCAGAGCAAGATCCGCGGAATCGGCAAGGTGCTCAGTCTGCGGTCCAAACCCGGCTTCTCCTTCGTCGGGGAGAAACCGGCCGAGCTGCGCGCCCTGATGCGTTCGGTGTTGTGTTCCTTGGCGGTCTACCACAGCCCGGCCGACGTCAAGCTGATGGTGGTCACCCGCCATCCCGACCTGTGGTCGTGGCTGGTGTGGCTGCCGCACAACTCCCACGACGAGATGTTCGACGCCTGCGGTCTGCGCCGGCTGGTGTTCGTCTCCCCGACCGAGCTCGAGGAGGCACTCGACGCGGAGCTGCACCGCAAGGGGCGCGGACCGTGGGCCCCGCCGAGCGGGGCCAGCCCGATCTCGATGCCCTCGCCGATGGAGTCGAAGAGCCGCCCCGCGCTGGGCCCGCACTGGGTGATCGTCGACGACAACGTCGGGACGCCCGAACAGTGGGAGGGTGTCACCGGGCAGAAAGGCATGGCCGGTATCACGGTGCTGCGGCTGGCCACCCGCCCTGGCGTCGGCGTCGGGTTCGCAGACCAAGACCAGTGTTTCGAACTTCATGGCGGCAGGCTCTTCCATCGCAACGCGTTCTACGCGGTGCCCGACACGCTTGCCGAGAGCACCGCACACCGGTATGCGCGGGCGTTGGCCCGCTGGTCGCCGACGACTGCGGGGGAGCTGTCGGCGACCGACAGTCAGGGCGGTGAGTTGCTGCGCGCGCTGGGCATCTCCGACCCTCGCCAACTCGACGTCGACCGGTTGTGGGCGGAGAGCCGCGGCCGGGGTGACCCGAGGTGGGCGACGGTACCGGTCGGGGTGAAGCCGGGCGGCGAACTGCAGCACATCATCCTGCGCGCCAAGGACTTCGGTGGATTCGGCTTCCACTCCGTGGTGATCGGTACCTCTGGATCGGGTAAATCGGAGTACTTCCTGTCGCTGTGCAGCGGGATTGCGCTGACCCACTCACCGGAGACGTTCATCGTGATCTTCGTCGACATGAAGTTCGAATCGGCCGCCCAGGATCTGGCCGGGTTCCCGCACGTGGCCGGCTCGCTGTCGAACCTGGGCAAGGACGACAGGCACCTGGCCGACCGGATGCGCAAGGCCGTTGATGGCGAGATCGCCAGGCGCTACAGGATTTTCAAGGATGCCGGTGCTCGCGACGCCAACGAGTACGAGGAGATGCGGCTGGCCGGACGTGACTTGGAGCCGGTGCCGATCCTGTTGGTCATCATCGACGAGTACCTGGAGTTGTTCGTCCACCATCCGGAGTGGATCGACCTGGTTATCCACATCGGGCAGGAGGGCCGCGGCTGCAACGTGTTCTTCACGCTGGGCGGCCAGCGACTCGATCTGTCGTCACTGAGCAAGGCGAAGAGCAACATCGCGTTCCGGGTGGCGCTACGCGCCGAAACCGCCGAGGACTCCCGCGATGTGATCGGAAGTGATGCGGCGCTGCATCTTCCGTCGCGGGAGAACGGTTACGCATTGCTCAAGGTCGGACCGCGAGATTTGGAGCAGTTCCGCTGCTTCTACGTCTCGGCGCCGTTCGTGCTGCCGAAGAAGGCGGCGACGGCGAACCGGGCTGTGGCCGTGGGCTTCTCCCAGCCGCGGTCGTTCGCCTGGGAATACCAACCGCTGAGTGAGGCGGACAGCGCGGCTTTGGCGGTGGCCGACGAGCCGGAAGAACCCGACGAATTCCTCTTCCACCCCGACGGGTTCAGGAAGAAGAAGCTGGTCGACGTCATCCGGGAGTCGCTGATCTCCCACCCCGCCCGTCCGCCGCACGCGATTTGGCTGCCGCCGCTGGAAGTCAGCGAGACGGTGGGCGCACTGGTAGCCCGCTGGCGCGGTAAGCCGTGGCACATCGACTACGGCCAGAACACCGGGCTGGTCTTTCCGGTGGGCGTGGTGGACATCCCCGATGAGCACACCCAACGGGTCCACGTCGTCGACGCCGAGATGGACAACGTCATGGTGGTCGCCACCGCGCAGCGCGGTAAGTCGACCACGATGATGACATTGATGGTGTCCGCGGCGTTGATGTACACACCGCAACGGGTGACGTTCTTCTGCGTGGGCGCCGCGCTGTATCCGGTGGAAGAACTGCCGCACGTGGCCGGGGTGGTCAGTCTCATTGACAGCGAGGGTGTTTCGCGAACGGTAGCGACCGTCGAAGGTCTGATCCGGGCGCGTGAGACGGCGTTCAAGCACTACCGGATCGACGTCGCGGAGTTCCGCGACCGGAGATTCGGGTCTGCCGGTTTTGTCGGCTCTAGCGGCCCTGGCGGTGGGGGCACCGACCCGGCGGACAAATTCGGCGATGTGTTCCTGGTCGTCGACAACTTCGGCGACCTGTACGAAAAAGACCCCGGAATCGGAGATCGGGTGATCACCCTGGCCCGGCAGGGCCTTTCCTACGGTGTGCACGTCATCACCAGCGCCACCGCGTGGTTCGTCGGGCAGAAGCAGGGGCTGCTCAACGTGTCGAACGCACGGATTCAGCTGCGGCTTTCCAACCCCGACGAGTCGCAGATGGGCAGCTCGATCGAGCTGCGCAAGGCCGCACGTAATACCCTGGACCGGCCCGGTTTCGGGCTCACCCGGGATGGCTACGAGCTGCTGGTCGGGGTGCCGGAGATCATCGGCACCGACGGCCAGCGGATTGCCACCCGGCAGGTGGGCGAGGCGATCACCGCGGTCGCGGGAACCGGCAAGGTGGAGACCCTGGCCAGGCTGCCGGGGAGTGTCCCGCTGGTGCAGATCACCGCGGCGTATGCGCACACCGCCGGCGCCGGCGACGCCGGGGACGCGCTGGATGTCCCGTTCGCGATCGGGGAGACCGCGCTGCAGCCGGTGGTGCTGCCGGGACGCACGCTGCCCAACATGTTGGTGATGGGCCGCCAGTCGTGTGGGAAGACGACGGCGCTGGCGGCTTTCGGCCAGGCCGTCATGACCCGGTTCACCCCGGATCAGGCCCAGATCACCATCGTCGACCCCAAGACGTCGCTGATCGGCAGGGTCCGTGGGGCCCACGTGCGTGCCTACGCCTACACCCCCGACGACATCGATCAGGTGATCGGCGAGCTGGCGCAGCTGCTGGCCGACCGGCTGCCGCCCGCCGGGCTGAGCCAGGAGGAGTTGCTGCATCGGCGGTCGTGGGAGGGAGCGCACCACTTCGTCCTGATCGACGACGAACAGGAGCTGCGGCCGCACGGCGGCATCGGGAAGCCGGCGGCCACGGCGCCGCTGTGGGGCCTCATCGAGCGCAGCCGCGAAGTCGGGCTGC
>NZ_JBYCKY010000008.1:0-17529 GCF_057473605.1 Mycobacterium sp. TH-M82
CCGACGACGCCCCCCGGCTGATCTCCCTTCTCGACGGTGAGATCGAAGCCGACAGCGGCCAGGTCCAACTACCTCGCGATCTGGCATGGCTCGCGGACCGCTAGCCGCGACCTTCGGAGTTCTCCGACTCATCAATTTCCGGGCCATCCGCAGGCACTCCCTCCGCGCCGCGTTGGCCGCGTTCTCACTCGGCGGCGGCGTTGCCGTTGTGGTGGCGGTCATGATCGAAACCACCAGCGTCAGCACTGCTATCGACGACGTCGGCTACCGGATCGCCGGACCCGCCCCGTTACGTATCGTCGGCGCCGCCACCCGAGGCGGCATCGGCCCTGCCGTCATCGACAGTGCGCGTGCGGTGCCAGGCGTGTCGTCGGTGGTCCCCGTCATCCGCGGGGTGACGCCCATCCGCAATGGCACCCGGGAGACATTCGGCCTGAGCCTAGGGGTCGACTGCTCGGCGCAATGGATCGTCAATCCAAAGGTATGCGAGGCGGGGCAACGGGAACCACCACCGGCCACATCCGATGTCCTCGGCAGTTCCCTGGAGCCCTCTGCCACGCTGGTGACCGACGCCGGGCAGCTCTCGATGGACAAGTTCCAGCGAGTAGCAGACCTGGACAGCGTCAACAACGGGCTGGTGGCGGTGCTGCCGCTGAGCGTGGCCAAAGTACAGTTCGCCCGATCCGATCGGGTCGACATGGCATACGTCACGCTCGCCGAGGGCGCCAGCGCACCGGAAGTACAGACGCGCCTGGTCGACGCGCTGGGACCCGGGTTCAACATCCAGACCCGCAGCGAGCCGGCCCGGGGGTTCAACGTCAACGACGTTCTGCTCCCCCTGCTGGCGATTTTCGCTCTCATCTCAGTCGGCGTCGGCGTCATCCTGATCGCCCAGATCACCCGGTTGTCGGTCGAGGAACGCCGACACGAGATCGCGATCGCCGCCGCGCTGGGCGCATCGCCGTCGTCCATCGTCACCGGGTTCCTCAGCGAGGCTGCGCTGCTCGGTGCAGCGGGCTCGGCGGTGGGGGTCATGACCGGCATTGTCATCGCCAACCCACTGGTGGCGAGCGCAAGTGAGCTGACCGAGCGTTTCCTCGGCGTCACCGTGCCCGTCATCCTCAATCCACTGATCCTGGTGGCCGGGCTCGCAGCCGGCGTGCTGCTGGCGGTTGTTGCCGCGGTGATCCCCAGCCTCTCCGCGGCGAACACGCCGATAGCGGCCGAACTCTGCGGGCGCGCAACCCAAGAGCAGACCACAGCGGCGAGGATCTGGCTCAAAGCGGTAGCGCTGTTGGCGGTCGGGCTGGCCGGCGTCGCCGCCGCGAGGCTGGCCACGCTGTCGGGTGGCCTCGAGCCGTGGCAGGCGGGCGTCGCCGACGGCGGTGCTGTTACCGCGATCATCGGATTGCTCATGGCCACGGCGTATCTGAGCGCGCAGGCCATCACCACAGTGCGGCCCCGGGCCGATCGCAAACATGGTGCGACGGTCAGAATAGCGCTCACCGCGCTGCGGGCGGACCGGTCGCGTACAGCCGCGATCTCCGGTGCCGTCGCGGTTCCGGTCGTGGTGGCGATCCTGCTTTCCGGATTTCTCATCGCGATTCATCGCGGTGCGGTGGACGTCGCCGAGGCGCAGGCGCGGGACCGGGTCGCGATCACCACCACGCGGTTCGCCGACTACGGACCGATCGACGCCAGGTTCGCACCGAATACCATGGCGAAACTCAATGCGCTACCCGGGGTGACGGACACCGAGCGAATGGCCGAAATCGAGATCAGCCTGCGGGACGGATCATTGGCTCATATTTACGCACAGGACCGGCTGGCCGTTCCTTTCGGATTGCTGGAGGGACAGGCCGCGAAGGCGAGCGTTGACGCCAATCAACTGGTCATCGGCGGTGTGCTGGCTCGCGAGAAGGGTCTTCACATCGGCGACACGCTTGTTTTCGGGACCGGACTGGACGCTCAGGCAATGACCATCGGCTCGATTGTGGCCACCCCCGAGTACGGCGGCCGAAGGATCTATATGCCTTACCGGACCGCTGAACAGATTTTCGGTCGGCAGCCTGCGGGTCTGCTCTTCGTCACACCGGCCGCGGGATTCAGTGTCGGCCAAGTCGTAGACAATATCGAGTCTGCGAAATTCGATCAGCCCGTCCGAGCGGCGGACACCAGCGGGTACGCAGCGGATATCGCCACCGCTATCGCGCGGTATCTCACGCCATTGAATACGCTCAAATACGGCTTGCTCGCCATCGCTTTTATCTCGGTGCTGTCTACCCTGCTGCTCGTCGGGATACGACGCCGGCGCGAGGTGGCTTTGCTACGGGCACTCGGCGCCACTCGGTTCAAAGTGTTCAGTATCACCACCGTCGAGGCTGTTATCGCCGGCGCGGCAGGCGGCTTATTCGGTGCCGTCCTCTCCATCGCGATCATCGAAGCCGTTCGGCGGGCGGCAATCGTCAATGTGGGGCTCATCACTCCGATGGTATTTCCGTTGTCGGACGCAGTGATGTACGCGGTGCTGGCCACGATCGCCGCGGTGTTTGCGGCGGTGATCCCGGCATGGAAAAGAACCCGGGCCGCTCCAGCGACCGAACTTCGCGAAGAGTAACTCAATTCGCAACCGCAGACGTCGTTCAGCACGTCCACCGGAAGGTAGTACCGTCGGTACGGCGGAAGGACGGGTGATGGCTACCGCTGGTGATGAGGAGCTGGTATTTGCCGGGGTGGCGCGTCAGGCGCAGCGCTACGGGAGCGTCAGGTGTCGCCCCACGAACTGGTGACGCTCTATCTGGACCGGATCGCCCGACTGGACCCGGTGCTGAACGCCTTTCGGGTGGTCCTGGCCGACCAGGCGACGGCCGAAGCGGCGCAGGTGGAGCGGCGGCTGGCCGCCGGGGAGGAACTGCCGCTGGCGGGGCGTGCCGATAGCGGTCAAAGACGACACCGACGTGGCCGGGGTCTCGTCGATGTGCGGCACCGGCATCGACATGGGCCCGGCGAGCACCGACAGCGCCGCGGTACGGCGCCCTCGGGAGGCCGGGGCGGCGATCATCGGCAAGACGCATTTGTCGGAGTCCGGTGCGCATGCCGGCAGCCTGTTGCGGGCTGGCGGGCCTGAAGGGCCAGCGTGGGCGCATCAGCACCAAGCAATCACCCGAGCGGGCCTACCGGTTCCACGGCCTGAATCACATCGGGCCGCTGGCCCGCAGCGTTGCCGACACGGCCGTGCGGCACGACGTGATGACCGGCGTCGAGCCCAACGACGAGATTGCCGCACCGCCGCCGGCCCCGCCGCTGATGGATGCGGTGTCGCGCCCGCCCGGCCGGCTGCGGATCGCGATGTCGTTCAAGCCGGTGGTCCCGGTGCCGATCAGCGACGAGGCGCGCCGCCCGGTGCTGGCGGCCGCCGATTTACTGCACTCACTCGGCCACGACGTCGTCGAGCGTGACCCGGTCTATCCGGCGGTTGCGATCGCCGCGGTGCTGGCGGTGTTCATGAATGGGTTCCGCCATGAAATCGAGCGCCTGGAAAGACCTGAGCTGCTGGAGCGTCGCATGCAGGCCGAGGCGCGCACCAGCCGACTGGCTGGCGCGCCGCGCGCTCGTCGCCCGGTACCCGCTGACGGAGCGCTCACTGAGGCCGATCGCCGACTGCGATGTCCTGATGACGCCGGTGCTGGCCAAGCCGCCGGTACGGGTCGGGTACTTCGAAGGATGGGGGCCAACCCGGGGCATTCTGCGGGTATTCACATTCATCCCGTTTTGTTTCCCGCAGAACTACAGTGATCAGCCCGCGATATCGATTCCGGCCGGGATATCCGCCGGCGGCTTGCCGCAAGCGGTCCATCTGACCGGACCAGCCAACGACGAGGCCACACTTATTTCGCTTGCCGCACAACTAAAATCAGCTCGTCCATGGGCACACCACCGGCCACCGAACGCAGCCCCGGTATGCCCCGCCGGATAGCGCAATCCAACCCAGCCCGGTTCTACTCGATGTCGATCTCGTGATGCTCGATGAGGTTACGGTCCGTGGAGGTCTCGAGTAGCCTGCGGAATGCCTGCACGCTGTAGCCGGTGACGGTTGCGTCGGTGCGGGCGCGCACCGTGGCCGAGCGGGCGACGCGGAACAACGGTCCGATCTCGCCGACATGGTCGCCGGCTCTGACGACCTTGAGCAGCTCCTCGCCGCCGTCCGCCGATTCCCGAACGACCTCCAGCTCGCCGTCGTCCACGACGTAGATCAGCTCTCCCATACTGCCCTGCTCGAACAGCACCGAACCGCTTGTCAGACTCAGGGTTTGGGCCTCGTGATCGACCGGGGTGAAATCGGGCACCAGTTTGACCACCCGGTCGGCGAACGGCAGGATACGGGTGTCGTGAGCGGCGACCACGACGATGCGGTCCCCGCTTGCCAACTCCCGGATGAGCCGCAGCACCTCTTCCACCTGAACATAGTCGAGGTGGGCCGTGGGCTCGTCGGCCAGCAGCAGCGGTGGGTCCAACGCGACCGCGCGGGCCACCGCCACCCGTTGCTGCTGTCCGCCACTGAGGTCACCGGGCCGGTGCCTCATGCGGTCCTGCAACCCCACTCGGGTCAGCAGATCCCTGGCGCGTTCCCGCGCGGCCCGCCGCGACCATCCGGCCGCCCACAACGGCACCATCACATTCTCTGCCGCGGTCAGGCTCGCCACCAGGTTGAACGACTGAAAAACAATGCCCACAGTGCGATGCCGGTACCGGGTCAGCTTGCGGCGCTCCAGCGCGGTGACATCGATGTCACCGATCTGGATCCGCCCGGACGTCGGGCTGAGGATGCCGCCGATACACGACAGCAGCGTGGTCTTCCCGCATCCGCTGGGCCCCAAAACGATCACCAGTGATCCGCCGGTGATCTCCAGATCCAGCCCGTTGATCGCGCGGACCACCTCCCCGCCGCCGCGGCGGTACTCGACGACGAGGTCTTTGATGCGCAGATCACCCATGCCTCAAGGCCCCCCGAACGCCAGCACCGGGTCGATGGCCACCGCATGCCGCAAACTCGCCACACTGGCCAACAGGCCGATCACCACCGCGGTCGCCACCAACAGCGCGAAAGAGGAGTAGGTGATCGCCACCAGCATGGGAAACAGCGGCCCCAGCACCACCGCCACCAGGCCACCCAGCAGCGCTGCGGCCACCGCGACCAGCACCGCCTGCATCGTCAGCCCGGCCAGCACCGACCCGGTGTTAACGCCGATGGCTTTGAACACCGCGAAATCCCGGGTGCGCTCCAACGCGGACAGATAGACCAGCGACCCCACGATCAGCACCGCGACCGCCCACAACAGGATCGCCATGTACGAAAACGCCATCAGCGCCCCGTGCAGTGGGCGCACCATGTCATCGACGGCAGCCTGGCGATCCACGATGCGATAGCCCGCCGGCGCCTGCGCGGGTGCACCGCGCAAGCCGATCGCGGTGACCACCCGCTGCCCGGAGAACATCAGCCGCTGCGCCCCCTCGACGGTCAAGAACGCATTGGGCTGGCCCGCGAGGGTGGTCGACTTGTCGACCAGCCCCACGATCCGCAGCTGCTTCGCACCGACCTCGACGTCGTCGCCGATGGACCGTCCCAGGGTGGTCGACATGGCGACCTCACCGGAATTCGACGGCGCCCGTCCCTTCGCGATCGGCGGCATGCCCATCCCGTGGGCGGGCACGCCGTAGACATTGATGTTCTCCGGCGAGCGCTGATCCTGCAGGATGATATTGCCGTAGACCACCGGGACCGCGGACTGAACACCCGGCAGGTGTTCCACGCGCGGCATCTCGGCTTCCGGAAACCTCGCCGCACCCATGAACGGGCCCGCCGCGCCGTCCGGGATGAGGTAGGTGTCGATGCCAAGCGAATCGACCACGTGCTGGGCCTCGACCCGAAAACCCTTGGCCAGCCCGGCCAGGGTAAGTGTCAGCGCAAACACCAATCCGGTGCCGATGGATGCGATCACAAAGCGCCGCAGACGCCACTGCAGGTCTCGCACGGCGGTGATCAACATTCTCATGCCCGTACGCCCTCGCAGTTCACCTATGTACCAACGCTCGAGGGAAGGTCTGCGCCGCCGCTTCGGCGGCGAGACCCGGGGCCGGACAATCGACTAGCCGCAACGCGGGGTGGTGGTCAATCGCGCGGCCCTGTCTCGCTGTGCAGATAAACACGTACTTTACCAGCGCAGCGTCTGTTACGTTAGCAGCATTAGCAGCATTAGCAGCATTAGCAGCATTAGCAGCATTAGCAGCATCGGCAGCACCGACGACATCGGTGGGAATCGGCTCACGTCGCACACCCGGGGCCGTCTCTGCGCGGACCATAGCAACCTCTCTACACGCCAAGATGTCGTCAAGGCGCGTCTACTCGCTAGGGCTGACTGCCCAGGAGCCGGATCAGTCGGTCGCGTAACTCGAACGGCAGCATCGGAACTGCCGTCACCTGTAGTTTCGCCCTCAAGCCGACGACATAGCGTGCCCTGGGTCTGCGTGCGGTCAACGCCTTTTCGACGACGGTGACCACGTCGTCGACCGGCACGACGAACCGTTGGAACCGCTGGGTGAATTTTTTCATGCCGGCGATGTGCTTGGCGTACAGGTCACGATGCTCCGGACTCATCACGGCCTCGGCCTGCGCGACCAGGGCGTCGGTGGTGCGCCACATGTCGGTGTCGGTCGACGGGGGTTCTACGACGATGACCGGAATATGCCACGGCGCCAGTTCGACCCGCAGCGCCTCGGCGGCACCTTCGAGCGCGAACTTCGACGCGCAGTATGCTCCGACCATCGGTACGGATAGCTGGCCATTGGTGCTGGAAATGAACACGACCCGGCCCCGCGATTCGCGCAGTCGCGGTAACACGGCCTGGGTCACTGCGAGTTGGCCGGTCACATTGACATCGAGTTCGCGGCGGAATTCTTCGACCGGAAGCGCTTCCAGGGGCCCGGGCACCACGATGCCGGCGTTGTTGACCACCGCGTCGAGCCGCTGACCCAGCGATTGGTCCAGTGCGGCAACCTGCCCGGCGTCGGTGACGTCGAGGAGCACCGACGATATGCGCTCTGGATTCTCCGCGGCGATTTCGGCGGCGTCCTGCTCCTTACGTACCGCGGCCACCACATCCCAGCCCCTGTCCGCAAGGTGTGTGGCGATCGCTCTCCCGATCCCGCGAGACGCACCGGTTACCAGGACGGATGGCATGGCTCCCACTCTCTCACTGTAGTCATCTGCTCAGAAGTCATCTGCTCAGAAGCGGTAGGTGGTGCAGCCGACCTCGACACCCGAGCCGACCGTGACGATCAGCGCAATGTCGCCCGGCTGCACCAGTCCTCGTTGCCGGGCATGCTCGAGCCCGTACGGCAGCGCGGATGTGAACGGGTCGGTATCGACGTCGAGGTCGACGAACCGTGATCTTCCGATGTCGACCCGCGCTGCCAGTTCGCTGACGGCTGCCTGGGACAACCGTGGCGGCAACACGATCGCGATGTCGGCGGGTTCGAGTCCTTCGAGCGCCAGGAGTTCCTTGACCGCCGAGGGTATGCAGCTCAGATAGATGCCGAGGAGGTTCGGGTCGCGGTCAATCTGCAGCCAGGTCCGCCCATCTCGGTGCTGAGTGTAGGTGGCGAGCGCTCCCCTGTGCTCGGGGTGGTGGTGGAAGACGAACCGGCCAAATCCTTCTGAGCCTGCTGCGGTGTCGCTTCGGCTCAGCAGTACGGCCGAGCCCATTTGGCTGATGCCGTTTAACGGGTAGCCGCTCTCGGGGGTGTTGTTTTCTATCTCGGAGGCAAGCACCATCGCATGGTCGGTCTTTCCCGCTCCGATCATTCCGGCGGCGACGTGACATGCGTTGAGGAAGCCGACCGCGCCGTTGAGGATGTCGAAGGCGAAGGTCTTCGGCCCGTCCGGAGATTGCACGTCGGGGTTGATCTCGAGTTCGCCGGCGACGAGTGCGGCAACCGCGGGTTCGCTGAGGAAGTCGTCGCGGTAGACGCCGGTGTGGATGATCAGGCCCACCGCTGACCGGTCCAGGGCACTGTGGTCCAGGCAGACCTCTGCCGCTTGAACCGCGAGCCCTATCGAACTCGATGCTTCCGGTGCGCCCGCAATGCCGACACTGTCGATGCGCACCCGCGGGGTCGGCGGCAGCTCTTTGCCACTGTGGGCACCGTGGGCACTGTGGGCACCGTGGGCACCGCCGCCGCGGCTGTGCTGACCGCCGGCTGCCCGACGCATCCGGTCGGGTAGGTCGTCGAAGGTGTACAGCGCGGTGCCGACGGTCTGTCCGGAGCCGGTGATGGAGAAGACCACGTTGTCTCCGGAGTTGATCCGGTTGCTGCGAATGTAGTCAGCCAGCGCGACGAAGTGCGTCGTGGTGGCGGTGTTGCCCCGCTCGGCGAGGTTGCAGATGGTGTTGTCCCGGTTGGCCGCGGCCCGCCCCAGCAACTGATTGATGGCGCGGATGCCGTCGTTGATCGACGCCTCCGAGGTCTGGTGCATCAGCAGGTGATCACAGGTCTCCGGCCGCCAACCGTGCCGTGCCATGACCCCGGTGACATAAGGAACCGAATGCTTGACGGCGACAGCGGTCTGTGTCACCGAGTCGGTGACCATGATCGCCCCGCCGTGTGGGCCGTCGGTCGCCTTGCCGATGCATAGCTCGGCATATTTGCTGAGCGTGGCCATGTCGATATCGTGGAAGCCGACTCGGTCGCCTGCCCCGCGCTCCAGAACCACCGCCGCGCCGGCGTCGCCGACGGTGAGACAGGCCAGCCGCGGATCCATCGGCCCCTCGATCTCCTGCTGCGCGGTCTCGGTGATGTGGCTGATGTATTCACCGCTGACCACCAGGGCCGACCGAATCAGCCCGGTCTTCAAAAACGCGTCCGCAACGGTGATGCCGGTGAACATGCCCGCACACGCATTGCTGATGTCGAAGGAGACCGCATTGGTCAGGCCGCACTGATCGCGCAGCCGCGAGGCGGTGCCGGGTTCGAAGGTGAACATCTCCGGGCCGTCATAACGGGAGATGTTGCAGGCGATGACCAGGTCGATCTCCTCGGGCAGATAGCTCGACCGGGACAGGCAGTCCGCCGCAGCCTGCCGGGCGAGGTCGATCGAGAACTCGCCGTCACCGGCCACCCGGCGGCTCTTGATGCCGGTCAGACGTTCCAACGGTATGCGAACCTCGTTGGTGCATCCCGCCAGCACCGCCTCGGTCGACACTGCGCGCGGCGGCAGGTAGACGCCGAGACTTTCGATCACCGTGTTTCGTATTCCGTTGGCGCCCGCTGTGACCGGCCGCCCGGGAACGGCGAAACCGGCCTCGACTGTGGGGACGGTGGACTGGCTCGCCGGCGGCTGTCCGGACTCCGGGCTCGTCACGTGGTCCGCGCCATCGTCGGCGAGCGGCCCGTATTCGGCGGCCAGCTCGGCGATCGTGCCGTAGACGAACGTCGACTCCGGGCGCAGCGGCAGGCCGACGTCGTTCGCACGTACCGAAACCTCCAGGCTCTGGGTGGAGGAACCGCCGAGGGCGAAGAAGTCGTCGGTGACACCGATGCGTTCCAAACCGAGTGCCTCACACCAGATCTCGGATAAGATCTGCTCTGTACGGTTTCGCGGTGCGACGAATTCCGAGGGTTGCGACGTCAGCGCCTCGTCGGCCGCCAGTAACGCGCGGCGGTCCACCTTCCCGCTCGACGTGAGCGGTAGGGCACTCATCACGTGGAAGACGGCGGGCACCATCGCGGCGGGGAGCAGCTCCAGCAGGAAGCGCCGCAACTCGGCAGTTGACGGCACAGTTAGCACAGCCGGAGCAGTAGGCGCAGCCGGCGCAGTGCCCTGAGCATCCTCTGCCAGCACGATATGAGCGACAAGCAGGGTGTTGTCGGTGGTTCCCTCGTTCGCAGCCACCACGGCGCTCTCGGCCACTGCGGGGTGTTTCGTCAGCGCGGCCTCCACCTCACCCGGCTCGATCCGGAAACCGCGGATGCTCACCTGGTTGTCCACCCGGCCCAGGAATTCGATGTTGCCGTCGGGCAGGTATCGGGCCAGATCACCGGTGCGGTAGAGCAGTTGGCCCGGGCGGTCGCTGAATGGGTCGGCAACGAAGCTGGCCGCCGTCGTGTCCGGCCGATTGAGGTAGCCGCGTCCGACCCCGACCCCGCCGATGAACAGCTCGCCGGGCACACCCACCGGCACCTGTTGGCGATGAGCGTCCAAGAGGTGGATGCGCACGTTGGCGATCGGTCGACCGATCGGGACCACTGGGCCGGATACGCCGCGCTCGCAGTGGAAATGGGTGACGTCGATCGCGGCCTCGGTGGGTCCGTACAGGTTGTACAACTCGGCGCCCATGCCCGGCACCGACAGGAACCGGTCCCGCAGATCATACGGCAGCACTTCGCCGCTGCAGAACACCCTGCGCAGTCCGACACAGCCGACGACACTGGGCTCGGCGAGGAAGCGGTACAGCATCGACGGGACGAAATGCATTGTGGTGATGCCTTTTTCGATGATGGTTCGAGCCAGATAGGCGGCGTCCTTGTGGCCCTCGGGTGCTGCGATCACAACCCGTGCGCCGGCGATCAGCGGCCAGAAGATCTCCCAGACGGCGGGGTCGAAACTGATCGGGGTCTTGTGTAAGACCCGGTCATCGGCGCTCAGCGGGTAGGTGTGCTGCATCCACAGCAGCCGGTTACGAATCCCGGCGTGGGCGTTGAGTGCGCCCTTCGGCGTACCGGTTGAACCGGACGTATAGATGACGTAGGCGAGGTTCGTCGATGTCGTGCCTGCGACAGGGGCCGCGGTGGCGGTGCCGTCCGGGGTCGATGACGTCGACGGTGAATCCAGGCACAGCCGGGCGCCGGTGAAGTCCGCCGGCACATGACCCAGGTGCCGGCGGTGCGTGACGCAGGCCGGCGCCTCCGGCACGTCGGCCAGCATCGCGGCCATGCGTTGCGCGGGCTGGGCCGGGTCCAGCGGTAGGAACGCACCTCCTGCCTTGAGGACACCCAGCAGCGCCACCACCAGGTCCTCGGAGCGGTCCAGCAAAACCGGCACCACGACGTCGGGACCGACACCGAGGCGCTGGAGCCGATGCGCCAGACCGTTGGCCCGGAGGTCGAGTTCTGCGTAGGTCAACTCGGTGAACTCGCCGTCGGCACAGGTCACGGCGACGGCGTCCGGGGTGCGCGCGGCCGTTGCTGCCACCATCTCGTGCAGGCAGGCCGGGGCTTGGGAGTCGGGGTAGTCGACCCGGGTTTCGTTCCATGCGGCAAGCTGGCGGTGCTCGTCGACGGTGAGCAGCGGCAGCCGTGAAACGCGCTGGCCGGGATCTGCGGCGATACCGTCCAGCAGCGTCGTGAAGTGCCGGGCCATCCGCTCGATCGTCGCGGCGTCGAAAAGGTCGGTGTTGTACTGCAGCGCGCCGGTCAGGTTGCCGTCGTGCTCACCCATCTGCATCAGCAGATCGAACGGTGCGCCGCCCTGTCCGATGTGCAGGGTTTCCAGCTGCAGCCCACCACGTGCCGAGCCGGGGCCGTCGGAGAACCGCCGGGTCTGCTCCCAGGCGAACGAAGCCTGGAACAGCGGGGTGCGGCCCGCATCGCGCGCCGGCGCAAGCCGCTCGACGAGCAGCGCGAAGGGGTAGTCCTGGTGTGCCAGCGCGCCGAGCACGGTGTCTTTGACCCGGCCGAGCAACGACGTGAATGTCGGGTCGCCATCCAGGTCGACACGCAGGGCCATCGGATTGGAGAGGTAACCAACCAGATCGGTCAGCCCGGCCCGGTCGCGGCACGCGAACGGCGAGCCGACGATCACGTCATCCTGGCCGCTGTAGCGGTGCAGCAGCGCGGCGTAAGCGGCGAGCAGCGTCATGTAGGGCGTTGCGCCGCTGGCCCGCCCGGCTTGCTTCAGGCCGGCCGTTGTCCGGGCGTCGATGGTGAAGCGTGCAACGGCGCCCCGGTAGGTCTGGACGGCCGGTCGCGGCCGGTCGGTGGGCAATGCAAGGATCGGCAGGTCACCGCGGAGCTGCTCACGCCAGTAATCCCAGAGGCGTTCTCCTTGCGCACCGGCCAGCGTCCGGGTCTGCCGCTCGGTGTAGTCGATGTAGCTTTCCGCCAGTGGCGCAGGCGGATCCGCGCCGTGCTCGGCGGCATACAGGAGGCGAAGCTCGTCGAGAATGACGTCGGCAGACCAGAAGTCGACGGCGATGTGGTGCACCGCCAGCAGCAGGACATGCTCATCGGGTGCGCGCTCGAGCAGCGTCAGCCGCAACAGCGGGCCGGTGTGCAGGTCGAAAGGCCGATCGGTCTCTCGGCGAATCCATTCGTCGAGCTCGAGCTCGCCCGGGCCCAGGCTGTGCCGGGCGATTCGCAGCGGCCAGTGCGGATGAACGAGTTGAACCGGCTGCCCGTCGCGCTCGGCGTAGGTGGTCCGCAACATGGGGTGCCGGTCGACGAGTGCCTGCGCCGCGTGTTCCAGTGCCGGCACATCGAGCGCACCGCTGATCCGCCCGGCATAGATGATGGTGTAGGCAGCGCTCTGCGGTGCCAGCTTATGGATGAACCACAGGGATCGCTGCCCGTAGGACAACGGATGCGGCGAAGCCGACTCCGCTGCTTCTGCCATGAGAAGCTGGGACAACAGGGCCCGTTTTCTCTCGGGAGAAAGACCGGAGATGTCGGGGATCGCTGGGACGTCAGAGATCCCAGTGGGTCTATCCGTCATGTTTTCCCTCCTTCACGGCAAGGTCGCACCCGGCCTCCTGTTGAGCGAGGACTTTTCGGAGCAGCTCGTCCACGTCATCGTCGGAGAGCTCGGGCACCCGGGCGAGCAGGTCGACGCCGCGTGCCGAAACGACACCGGTCTCTGCGGGCCGGGCTTTTTCCTGTGGGGGTGTCTGCGGCGGCCGCACTCCGTCGGGCCGCGACGCGTCTGCGCCGGACGCCATCACGGAGAGCTGATCGCTGAGCCAGCGCGAGACGCTGGCCACACTCGGGCCGTCCAGCAGCCGGGCGACCGGCACCTCGATGCCTAGGTCGCGTTCAACCTGGATACGCAGCTCCAACGTGGTGAGCGAGTCGACACCGAGGCTGTTCAGCGGCGCCTGAACGTCCAGGCTCGATGGGGCCATGCCGAGCTTGCCGGCGGTGAGATCGCGTAAGTACGACTCCAGCAGCCGCTGACGCTCCGGTGGTGCGGCGCCCTGAAGCGCGCCGTAGAGTCCGCCTCCGGGCTCGGGCGCACCGCCGTCGCCACGGCGCGCGTCTCCCAAAGTGCCCGGCTGGCGGTCGGATTCGGCATTGCCGTCGCCGCGGGTCGGCCGTGCCACGTAGCGGCGGTAGCCGCGAAGTGCGACGTCAACGTCAACGTCAGGGCCGCCCGACCATATCTCGTGAAACAGCGCCCGGAGCTCTTCTGGACCGCCATGCACGGACAGGTCGACACGGGTGCAGGGCAGCTCCGGATGCTCCGCGAGCTCCTGTCCGATGTTGCTGCCCGACCTGGGGGCCTGGCCGGTCGTCACGGGTTCGGCATGCAGGTCTGCGGTGTCGGCCACTTGCGCACCGCGGGTCACCAGCCAAAGACGCGGCGGGTCCGGCCAGCCGGCCCGCGACAGGGCCTGCAGCACCGGCCCCGGGGTGGTGGCCCACTGCCCATCAGCCGAAGCGCCGGTCCGCAGACTCCACAGATGCACCACGCCGCGGCAGGGTGGTCGCGCGGCACCGAACGCGTCTTCGAGGAGGCGCCGAAAATGCCTGGGCTGTGCGGGATCGAGACGGTAGCTGTCAGGTGTCAGACGTTCGACATCGCCCAAGCCTGGGACCGGCTCGACCAACACACATGATTGAGATCGCGATTCCAGGTGGTCTCGCAGCGTGTCGGTCACCGCGCCGCCATCGCTGAGGATGAGCCAGCTTCCCGCTTCGACCGACTGCCTCGGCGCGTCTATCCCGCCGTCGGCCCGGATAGACGCGGGTTGCCACCGCAGCAGGTGACCCGACGACGATGTGGTGGATGTGCTGAACATCTCGCCCGGGATCCGTCGCAGCCGCAGCCCGCGGGCCGCCGCGACGATCTCGCCGCTGCCGCGCAACAGGTACACATCGCCTGTCACGGTGTCCGGGCCAGGGTCAGATTCGTCAGATCCGGATCGCAACACCGCGTGGCACCATGTGCCATCCGCGAACGGGCCGCGTGATCGCAGCTCCGTCAGTCCCACCGGCAGATAGATATCCGATGACTGGCTGTCGGCGGACTCGGGAAGCGTGGCGGCCAGCACCGGAAAACATGCGTCGAGAACGATGGCGTCGACGCCGTCGACGCCGTCGACGCCGTCCACGCGGTCGCCGGCGGCGGCGCCGCCCGCCCCATCCGATGTGAGCCGGGCGATCGCCTCGCCGTCACGACGCCAGATCGTCTCTAGGGCCTGGAATTTCGGCCCGTACTGCAGACCATGCTCGACCAGCCGCCGGTAAAACGACGAGCCGGGAATCTCCTGCGTGCAGCTGACTCGGGCGGCGTCCAGGGGGTGCGGGTCGCCGTCGGTGGCGTCCGGTTCACCGGCAATGTTGGCGATGGTGGCAATCGTGCCGTCGGCGAGCAGCGACCACCGCACAGCCTCTGTAGCCCCGGTCGCCTCCGGTTCGGCGCTGTAGCACAGGAACGACCCCGCGCCGGTGGGGTCTTGCTGCAGGACGAGCTGAAGGGTGCGCGGCTCGGCGTCGACGAACGCCAGGGGCCGGTGCAGGGTGACGTCGCGGAGTACCCGTTCCGCCGATCCGAATGCCCTGGTCGCTCCGGCCAGGACGAGCTTGCCCAGCAGCGCGGCCGGAAGGATCACCGACCCGTGGACCCGATGGTCGGCCATCGCCGGTATCACGCCGGTGCCGATCTCGACCTCGGCTAACGCCGTCTCCGGGTGCACCGCCGAGCGCAGGGGCCCGCGCCAGGTCAGCGCACCGGTGTGGCCGGCGTCGCGCCGGGGCCCGGTAACGGCGGTGATGCTGCCCGCTTCCAGCCAGGAGTGGACCCGCTGCCACGGGTATGTCGGTGCGGCGATACAGCTGCTGCCCGCTGGATAGATCTGTTCCCAGGCAATCTGCTGGCCCAGGGTGTGCAGGGTGCCGAGCGAGGCGAGCATGGTCACACGTCCCTCGTCGTCACGGCGCATGGACGGCAGCAGCGTGGCACGCCGACCCAGGTCCTCGGCGTCCTCGCGGGCAGCGGCCAGCAGGATGGGGTGTGGGCTGATCTCGACGAACGTCTCGTGCCCGGCGTCGGCCAGTCGCCGCAGTGCCGGCGAGAAGCGCACCGGCGAGCGCAGGTTCTCCGCCCAGTAGTCGCGGTCGGGCAGCCGGTCGGTCAGCAGGTCCCCGGTGACCGCGGAGTAGACGGGTATCGCGGGTACCGTCGGCGTGATCCCCTCGAGCATGCCGCGCAGCTCGGCGGTGAGCTCGTCCATCTGCGGACTGTGGGACGCGACATCGACGTCGATCCACCGGCAGAACCGGTCGCGCTGCTCCAGCACCGCAACCAGATCGGCCAACACCGTTTGATCGCCGGACAGCACCGTGGATCGGTGGCTGTTGCTCGCGGCAATCGCGACCCGATCCTCCCGGCCGGCGATGAGTTGCTGTGCTTCGGCGGCCGTGACCTCGGCAACCATCATGGCCCCGCGGCCACGTACCCGTCGCAGCATCCGGGCGCGGGCACAGATCACCCGTGCGGCGTCTTCCAGGCTCAGCGCACCGGCGACATGCGCGGCCGCGACCTCGCCCATGCTGTGCCCCACCACCGCGGCGGGCTCGACCCCCCACGATCGCCAGAGCGCGGCCAGCGCCACCTGGACGGCGAAGATCGCCGGTTGAATCACGCCGACATCGGTGAGCCCGGTGAACTCGTGCCCGCCCGGCTCGGTGAGCACCGAGCGTCCCAGATGCACGCTTATCGCCCGGTCGCACTCTTGCAGGGCGCCGCGGAAGACCGGTTCCTCGTCGGCCAACCGCCGTCCCATGGCCTGCCACTGCGAGCCCTGGCCGGAGAAGACGAAAGTCACCGCCGGCGGGTGGCCGACACGGCAGTGTCCGACCGATAGGCCGGGCCGGGACTCGCCCCGCCGGTAGGCGGCCAGCGACTCGAGCATCGCGGCCCGGGAGTCTTTGACCACGCACAGCCGGTAGCCGTGGTGGCCGCGGCGCGCACCTGCGGTGTAGCACAGGTCGGCCAGCGACGCCCCGGAGACGAGCACCGCCTCGTACTCGCCGACCAACGCGGCCAGCGCCTCGGGCGACCGGGCGGAGATCGCCAGCAGCTCGGCCCGGTGCGAGCCGTCCGTGCCCTCCGTGTCCTCTGGGACGGGCGTGACCCGAACCTGCGGCGCCTCGGCGAGGACGACGTGAGCGTTTGTCCCGCCGAAGCCGAACGAGCTGACCCCGGCGACTGCCCGCCCACCGTTGTCCGGCCACGGGGTGAGGGTTTGCACCACGTCCAGCGGAAGGTGATCGAAGGGGATGTGCGGGTTGGGCTCGGTGAAGTTCAAACTCGCCGGGATCGCCCGGTGGTGCAGAGCCAACGCCACTTTGATGAGCCCGGCCACCCCGGCCGCCGCCTCCAGGTGGCCGATGTTGGTCTTGACCGAGCCGATGAGGCATCGGCTGCCCGGCGGGCGACCGTCCGCCAGCACCGCGCCCATCGCCTTGGCCTCGATCGCGTCGCCGAGCGCCGTTCCGGTGCCATGCGCCTCCACGTAGGAAACCGCGCCGGGCGAAAGACCCGCGCGTCGATAGGCGGTGGCCAGCACGGCTTCCTGCGCTCGCTCACCGGGTGCGATCAGGCCGTTGGTTCGGCCGTCGGAGTTGATGGCGCTGCCGCGGATCACCGCGTAGACCGGGTCGTTGTCGGCGAGCGCGCGGCTGAGCGGCTTGAGGACGACGACCCCGGCGCCTTCGCCCCGCACGTACCCGTTAGCGCCGGCGTCGAACGTTTTGCAGCGGCCGTCGGCAGACATCACCCTGGCCTTGGTGAAGTTGATCGCCAGCGCCGGCGACAGGATGACGTTCACGCCGCCGGCCAGCGCCAGCGTGCATTCGGAGTCCCGCAGGCTACGGCACGCCAGGTCGACGGCGACCAACGACGACGAACAGGCGGTGTCGATTGCCATGCTCGGCCCGTGCAAGTCGAACACGTACGACAGGCGGTTGGCGGCGATGCTCAACGCGTTCCCGGTGCTGGTGTAAGCGTCGACCAGCTGCGGCTGACCCAACCGCAGGTATCCGTAGTCGTTGGTGGCGATGCCGACGAACACCCCGGTGCGGCTGCCAGCCAGCCGCTCCGGCACCTGGCCGGCGTCTTCCAGCGCCTCCCAGGCCACCTCCAGCAGCAACCGCTGCTGGGGGTCCATCTGCGCCGACTCGCGCGGCGAGATGCCGAAGAATCGATAGTCGAAGCAGTCGATCCGCTCCAGGAAACCGCCGCGGCGGCTGACCGCG
>NZ_JBYCKY010000009.1:0-8757 GCF_057473605.1 Mycobacterium sp. TH-M82
CGCTGCGTGCGCGGATTGCCGAACGCTTGGAGCAAAGCGGGCCCACCGTCAGCCAGACCGTGTCGAGGATGGAACGCGATGGCCTGCTGCGGGTGGCCGGTGACCGCCATCTGGAGCTCACCGAGAAGGGCCGTGCCATGGCCGTCGCTGTGATGCGCAAGCACCGGCTGGCCGAACGGTTGCTTGTCGACGTCATCGGGCTGCCTCTGGAAGAGGTTCACGCCGAGGCCTGCCGCTGGGAGCACGTGATGAGCGAAGATGTCGAGCGCCGACTGCTGAAAGTACTCGACAACCCCTTCACCTCGCCGTTCGGCAACCCGATCCCCGGGCTGCTGGATCTCGGCATCGGGCGGCAGGTCGGCGCCGGCGACGCCGACCTGGTCCGGTTGACCGAATTGCCGGCCGGATCGCCCGTTGCGGTGGTGGTGCGTCAGCTCACCGAACACGTACAGGGCGACGTCGGCCTGATCAGCCGACTCAAGGACGCCGGGGTGGTACCCAACGCGCGGGTGACGGCCGCGACCAACCCTGCCGGTGGTGTGACGATCGTCATGCCCGGTCATGTGGATGTGGACCTACCCCACGAGATGGCGCACGCCGTGAAGGTCGAGAAGGTCTAAACCGGTCTAAACCGGTCTAAACCCGACGCTATGCGGCACTATCTGGTGTCCGTCACCCGGCACGCTGCCCGAACTCCCGCCGCGGGGGGAGGCGCACCCCGATGCGATGCGCAAGCCGGTAGCTGGTCTCCGCCAGTTCACGAATCCGCTCGGGCCGCAGCCCGGATTGCAGCGCGGTATCGAGCATGCTCGCCATCCGGTGCGTGGGTGCACAGCGCAACGCGGCCTCCAGGGACACCCCGGCCAGCGGCCCGTCACCACGGGTGTAGGCGCTGAACGCCAACAGCACCAGCGCCTCGGCCCGCCATGGCTCGGGTAGCGTGCGCGACAGCAGCGCCCACAGTGTCTCGGCCTCCGCGGCTTTCCCGCCGACGGCCAGCGCGAACAACGTGTCACGGACCGTGACGTCGGTCAGCGTGCACCCCAGCGTGGCCAATTCCGCATCGCCCGGCCGGCTGCCGGCGGCAACCGTCGCCGCCGCGGCCACCAGCTCTTCGACGTCGCGGCGGGCCCGGTCGTCGGAGCTGTCGGGGTCCGCGCGGCCCGCCGCCGCACGGGCAGCCGCACGTTCGGCGATCACAGCGGCAACCGCGGCACGTGCCGGATCATCGGCCGCGATGACCGCCTGCAGGTCGGCGCGGCGCGGGTAGAGCCGCCGGCCGTCCAGCACGGCCGCGGCTGCCAGCGGTGACGCCGAGGGATCATCGACCGCTCCACCCGCGCCGCACCCGTCGGCACAGTGCCAGCGCCCGCCGGATGCCACCCGGTCCACCACGTGTGCGGCGCACAACACGATGTCGCGCCGCGACAACTCCTCGGTGAGTGCCTTGCACAGTTGGCGGTACTCTTCGTTGCACACCGGGCAGCGCGCGCCGTCGGCATCGACAATTACAGCGATCGCGGCCGCCGGATCGGCTGCCGCAGCGACCTGTGCCAGCTGGGCCAGCTGGCCAACCATGTCGGCCAGCTGCACGGTGAGGTCGACACGCAGCACCGACCCGAGTTCACCGCCGTCGATGGAGATCAGGACCAGTGATTTTTCCGGCACAAAGCCCAGGATGGCCGGCAGCGCCCCGATCAACGCACCGGGCCGGTTGAGGGTGAAATCGGGTTGCTTCGTCGTCATACGGGCAACAGTGGCGATCGCCGCCGACCACGGCGTGCCACCGAGCTCCCGCAGGCCGCCGTCCTGTGGACGAAGTCGTGACTGTGCAACTTCGCTCAGCGCGAAACGACGCCCGGAATGCCAGTGCGGCATTGTGATGTTTCGAACATACAGGCGGGTCGACGGGCGTGTACGCCGCATCTAAGCGACACTGGGTTCAGGTCGCCGACCCAAGTATCCGAGGAGGGAACCCATGGCCCGAGACCAAAACCCCGGGCAGGGACAGTGCTACCAGCCGGAACAGTCCGGGATGTACCACCTTGAGCTGCCGGCGCCGCGACTGGTCTCCGCCGACGGTCGTGGCCCGGTATTGGTTCACGCGCTGGAGGGGTTTTCCGACGCCGGCCATGCGATCCAGCTGGCCGCCGAGCATTTGAAGAAGGCGCTAGACACCGAACTGGTCGCCTCGTTCGCGATCGACGAGCTGCTCGACTACCGCTCCCGGCGGCCGCTGATGACGTTCAAGACCGACCACTTCACCAATTACCGGGAACCCGAGCTGAGCCTGCACGCGCTGCACGACAGCGTCGGCACACCGTTTCTGCTGTTGGCGGGTATGGAGCCGGACCTCAGGTGGGAGCGGTTCGTCACCGCGGTGCGGCTGCTGGCCGAGCGGCTCGGCGTACGTCAGACCATCGGGCTGGGCACCATCCCGATGGCGGTTCCGCACACCCGGCCGGTAACGCTGACCGCGCATTCCAACAACCGCGAGCTGATCGCCGACCACACACCGTGGATCACCGAGGTCCAGGTTCCCGGCAGCGCCTCCAATCTGTTGGAATACCGGATGGCCCAGCACGGTCACGAAGTGGTCGGCTTCACCGTGCACGTGCCGCACTACCTGGCCCAGACCGACTACCCGGAGGCTGCCCAGGTGTTGTTGGAGCAGGTGGCCAAAACCGGGTCGCTGCAACTGCCGCTGACGGAACTGAGCGACGGGGCGGCCCAGATTCGGATCAAGGTCGACGAGCAGGTCGAGGCCAGCGCCGAGGTGGCGCAGGTGGTCACCGCACTGGAGCGCCAGTACGACGCGTTCGTCGCGGCGCAAGAGAACCGGTCGCTGTTGTCCCATGAAGAGGATCTGCCCAGCGGTGATGAGATCGGCGCCGAGTTTGAGCGGTTCCTGGCCCAGCGGGCAAGAAAGGAGGCCGGCGGTGACAACTCAACCTGATCGCCAGACCCACGATACGAAGGGCCGTCCCGGCAACCCACCCGGACACCCTGTGCCGGAGTTGCGAATCTGCACCATCAATGGCCATCGGCGGGCCTACCGGATCGCCGGTACCGGCCCGGTCGTGCTGCTCATCCACGGCATCGGGGACAACTCCACCACCTGGACCAGTGTGCAGACCCGGCTGGCGGAGAGGTTCACGGTGATCGCGCCGGACCTGTTGGGACACGGGCAGTCGGGGAAACCGAGCGGCGCGGACTATTCGGTCGCCGCGTATGCCAACAGGATGCGGGACCTCCTTCGCGTCCTCGGGATCGACCGGGTCACGGTAATCGGCCACTCGCTCGGCGGCGGGGTGGCGATGCAGTTCGCCTACCAGTTCCCGCAGCTGGTCGAACGGCTGGTTCTGGTCGGGACCGGGGGTGTCACGAAGGATATCAACTTCTTCCTGCGCTTTACCTCGGTGCCGCTGGGCGGTGAGGCGTTGGCGTTACTGCGGTTGCCGATGGTGCTGCCGGCACTGCAACTCGCCGGACGGGCAGCGGGCCTGGTGTTCGGCTCGAGTCGGGTCGGTCACGACCTTCCCGACATGCTGCGGGTGCTGGCCGCCCTGCACGAGCCCAGCGCACTGTTGGCGTTCACCCGCACATTACGGGCGGTGGTGGACTGGCACGGCCAGGTGATCAGCATGCTCAACCGCTGCTATCTGGCCGAATCCGTTCCGGTACAAATCATCTGGGGCAAACACGACGCGGTGGTCCCGGTTAGCCACGCCTGGGTGGCACATGACGCGATGCCCGGCTCATGGCTGGAGGTTTTCGACGACTCGGGGCACTTTCCGTTTCACGATGACCCGGACCGCTTCGTCGACCTCGTCGAAAACTTCATTGACAGCACCGAACCCGCCGAATATGACGAGACCGCACTGCGGGAGTTGCTGCGGATCGGCAATTGCGAACACGCGATCTCGGAGCGGGCGGCACCCCAGCCGGATCGCGCCGCGTTTTCGCCGGGTGAGTGGGGATCGATTAGACCGTTCGCCGCAGCGTGGCGGTGAGATGGTTTTGCGGCGTTTGGCCCACGGCACCCATCTCCAGCATGTACGACAGCTCATCGCCGTGGAGGTGATACGAACGCCCCAGCGCCGTCACCTCTTTGGCGGTCGGTGTCAAACCGATCGTGGTGGCGGTCAGTCCGATCTCGATCTGATCCCCGGTCCGCGAATAGCTGCCCACCTGAATTTCGGTGATGCCGCTGGGATGCGCAAGCACCCATTCGACCCAACCAGGTTGGGGCACACGGAGATATCCCGTCTCGGCATGTAACGGCTTCCCGTCGATGGTCGCCGTGGTCTTCTGGCCGTATACCAGGAACGGCTTGCCGACATGCGAGAAAACCACCTCTTCCAGATAGTCGAAGGGCTCGATCGTCGGGTACTTGCCCGAGCCACAGCCGGCCCACGAACCCAGCAACGGTGCCAGGTCCTCAAGACTGGGGTGCAAGTCGGGCGACACGGTTCCAGCCTACTTGTGGAGCCGCATCAGGTGGGCGTGGATACGTCGCGGTGCGCCCGCAGCGCCTCGATCTCCCGCTCGAAATCATCCGCTGACGAGAATGACCGGTACACCGAGGCGAATCGCAGGTAAGCCACCTCGTCTAGTTCCCGCAGTGGTCCCAGGATCGCCAGCCCCACCTCGTTACTGGGAACCTCCGGCGAGCCGGCGGCGCGCACGCAGTCCTCCACCTGTTGGGCCAACAGGTTCAGCGCGTCGTCGTCGACCTGCCGGCCCTGACATGCGCGGCGCACACCGCTGATGACCTTATCCCGGCTGAACGGCTCGGTGACCCCGCTGCGTTTGACCACCGCCAGCACAGCGGTTTCCACGGTGGTGAACCGCCGGCCGCACTCCGGACACGACCGGCGCCGCCGGATCGCCTGGCCCTCATCGGTTTCGCGCGAGTCGACCACCCGCGAATCAGGATGACGGCAAAACGGGCAGTGCATGGCCGCTCCTTCGCCACACCGGGAACCGGATGCTTCCGGCAACTGGGACAACTGTGAGCGTACCTGCGCGGGTGGTGCGGGGTAGCCAGGCGGCGGCGGTGGGGCCGCCGGGCGAGATGCGGACGAAAGGCCGTGCCCAACTGCGCTGGTGGACGATCGGAGTTGGCCGGACACGCGGCACTCAACCGATAGGTGCGATCAGAATCTGACCGGCATCCAACACCACCGAGTCCAGCCGGTTGAGTTCGCGGATGCGATCCACCACTTGGGCGGTCGGCGCGTCCGGCGCCACCCTTACCGCCAGGTGCTGCAGGCTCTCCCCGGTCTGTACTCGCACCACGCCCAGCTGCTCGGGTACCGCGGCTCGGGTACCGGCGCTGCCCGCAGCCACTCCACCGAAGTGAGCCAGCACGCCCAACCACACCGTGATCAGGGCGGCGCCCAACGCGAGCGCGACAGCGGTCACGGCGGTGATGGGCCGGATGGGAGGTGGCCGATGCGATGCCCGAGACATCAGCACGCCGGAGCCCCGGTAACGTGTTCGAGCACCGCCCGGCCGCGACCGCACCGGTCTGGTGCGACGCGCCCAGTCCATTTCCCGGCCCGCGTGAATGACCCGGAACCGTCCGGACGCCGGTTGCGTAGCCGGTGGAACCATCTCGATGAGCGTCATGCTCGTCTCCTCCGTCCTGTCGCCATCTGAAGGTTATCGCTTTTATGTTCGAATACTAGTCGATCTTACGTTCGAATATCGAACATTCGGGCGATTCTCGCGATCCGAAACTGACTTTAGGCCCGCCCACCGACATTGCGGTGGGTGCGCCGCGACACGCCTCGAACATGTGTTTGGTCATCTGCTCGAAAGCGACTACATTCGATCCCATGAGCGACACCAGCCACGACTCAGCCACCGGTACGCGACGCGCCGTCCCGAAACGCCTACCGGCATCGGACCCGACGTTGACCGTCCGACAGCGCACCATCCTGGACGTGATCCGTACTTCAGTGAACGAGCGCGGCTACCCGCCCAGCATCCGGGAGATCGGTGACGCCGTCGGGCTGACCTCGACATCTTCGGTCGCCCACCAGCTGCGCACACTGGAACGCAAGGGCTACCTGCGCCGTGACCCGAACCGTCCTCGCGCGGTCGACGTGCGGCCACCCAAGAACGCGGCGGCCGGCGCACCGGCCGCGCCGGGGACCGAAGGCGGCTCGCGAGCCGGTGCCGGCGATCTGCCCGAACCCACATTCGTTCCCGTTCTCGGACGCATTGCGGCCGGTGGTCCGATCCTGGCCGAGGAAGCCGTCGAGGACGTTTTCCCGCTCCCCCGCGAACTGGTCGGCGAGGGTGCGCTGTTTCTGCTCAAAGTGGTCGGTGAATCCATGGTCGACGCGGCGATCTGCGATGGCGACTGGGTGGTGGTACGGCAGCAGAACGTCGCCGACAACGGCGACATCGTTGCCGCGATGATCGACGGCGAGGCCACCGTCAAGACCTTCAAACGCACCGGCGGTCAGGTCTGGCTGATCCCGCACAACCCGGCGTTCGACCCGATCCCGGGCAACGACGCGGCGGTGCTCGGCAAGGTGGTCACGGTACTGCGCAAAATCTGACGGGCCGGCCCGCCCCGACTGGATCAGTCACAGATTCCCGACGAGGGAAAAGAACTCCTGACGTGATCGCGGATCGCTACGCGGCTGCCCAATAGGGCGGACGTGACGGTGCTGGAGCCGGTATCGTGCACGCCGCGCAGCGTCATACAGGTGTGTTCGGCGCGAACCAACACGCCCACCGCGCGCGGGCGCAGGTGATCGGTGAGCCAATCGGCCACCTGCTTGGTCAGCCGCTCCTGGACCTGAGACCGGCAGGCGAAATACTCCACCACCCGAGCCGGTGGCCTGTTCGGCGGCGGCCAGATCCGGAACCGGACGATCGACCAGCCGTGGAGCGGCGTGTGTGGCTGCGGACATATCACGCTCCTGTATCGACAATGTTGAATGTTTTTAGATTGGGCGCCGGGTCTATTTGTCAAGTTTTGTTGGTGTTACATTGGATGCGTGGAGGCCAACGTGGGTAACGATCGCGATCCGTTGGCCGGGTTGACCAGTTTGGACGACCCGATGCGACGGCGCCTCTATGAGTACGTCTCGTCGTGTGACGAGCCGGTGGCGCGCGACGCCGCGGCAGCCGCCGTCTCCATCGGCCGCACCTTGGCGGCCTACCACCTGGACAAGCTGGCCGAGGCGGGGATTCTGTCGGTGACTTACGCACGGCCAGCCGGGCGGTCCGGTCCGGGCGCCGGCCGCCCTGCGAAACGCTATGCGCGTACCCGCAGGGAACTGTCGGTGAGCGTGCCGCCGCGAAATTACGGTTTGCTGGCCGACCTGTTAGTCGCCGTCATGGCCGGCGACGACGCGGAGGCGGTCCGATCCGCGGTGGCCGCGGAGGCCCGCAGGGTGGGGCGGGTCAGCGCATCCGACCACGGTGTGGTCAATGCGCTGTACGAGTGGGGCTATGAGCCCGCGGTGACCCCGGACGGCGACATCGAATTGCGGAACTGCCCGTTCGACCGGCTCGCCCGCTCCCATACCGAGCTGGTGTGTGAGCTCAACCTCCAGCTGATCCAGGGCATGCTCGAAGGAGTAGGTGAGTCGCCGAACCGGGCGGTGCTGGCGCCGCGGGAGGGCCGGTGCTGCGTCGTGGTGAGTCTGGCGGAGCCGTCAAAACTCAAGGTCAGAGGAGCCTGTCATGTCTGCAATTCCGGGGAATCCGCCGGTACCGCCGTGCCCGCCTTTTAACGAGCAGTCCGCGCTGCAGAAGGTGCAGGCCGCCGAGGACGCCTGGAACACCCGCGACCCGGAACGGGTTGCCCGGGCCTACACCGAAGACTCGGTGTGGCGCAACCGTGACGAGTTCATCACCGGGCGTGCGCAGATCGTGGAGTTCCTGCGCCGCAAGTGGGCACGCGAGCTGGACTACGCCCTGCGCAAGGAGATGTGGTGCTGCCACGGCAACCGGATCGCGGTGCGCTATCAATACGAGAGCCGGGACTCCGACGGACAGTGGTGGCGCAGTTACGGCAACGAGCTATGGGAGTTCGCCGACGACGGTCGCATGAGCCGCCGCGAATCCAGCATCGACGACATCCCGATCACCGAAGACCAACGGCGCATCTTCAGCGCTCGCCCCGACACCGAGCGGGAACCGACACTGCCGGTACGCTGACGTGCTGATGCGCTGATCGGCAGCTGCCAGCGCCACCGGTGGAGCCGGCCGGCTACCTGGCTTTGATGAAGCCGTTTTGCTGGGCGGCTTCCTCGCTGGCGAACCAGATTTCGGCCAGCGTGTCGTCATACAGGGCGTTTTCAGCCGTGTAATAGAGGCCGGAGCCGATGTTGGCCTTCACCGGATATCCCGACGGCGCCTGGTACGGGTCGTCCAGCGGAAGATGCATCACCGGATGTGCCGGTACACCAGACCGGGGGACACCCGGCCCCGCAGCGAAGTCCGTGCCGATGTCCGAGTGGGTCACCGCGGCGTGTCGTCCGGTACCGAACTGTTCGTCCGACGGTATGCGGGTGGGCGCGGTGTCCACATCGTCGGACTCCTTGACCGCGGTTGCCAGATCGGTGGACAGGCCGGCCGCCCAGTCCGTGCCCGACCCCGATCGGCCCAGCAGATCCACACCGGATGGCGAACCGCCGGGCGGCTCGCCATACCGGCTCGGCAACCGCACGCTGGTGTCAGGTCCGCCGTGGGCTCTCGACCACTGCTCGTCTTCGCCGGCGTCGGCGT
>NZ_JBYCKY010000010.1:0-15897 GCF_057473605.1 Mycobacterium sp. TH-M82
CACGATGTTTCTTGATTACAGTTTGTTGCCGCCGGAGATCAACTCGGGGCGCATGTATAGCGGGCCCGGAGCGGAGTCGCTGTTATCCGCCTCGGCGGCCTGGGACGCGCTGGCCAACCAATTGCATTCCGCGGCAGCGCAATACAGCTCAGTGATCTCGAGATTGACCACCGAACGGTGGACAGGCCCGTCGTCAATGGCGATGGCGGCCGCCGCCCAACCGTATGTCGCCTGGTTGTGCAACACCGCGGTTGCGGCCGAGCAGACGGCCGGCCAAGCCAAGGCCGCCGCGAGCGCTCACGCGTCTGCGCTGGCTGCTCACGTGCCACCGCCGGCGATCGCGGCCAACCGGTCTTTGTTGTCGGCGCTGATCGCGCACAACTACTTCGGGCAGTACAGCGCGGCGATAGGGGAGACCGAGCGCCAGTACGCGCAGATGTGGGCCCAAGACGCGACTGCGATGCACGGCTATACCCGTTCGTCGGCGGCCGCCTCCGGGCTCACCCCGTTCAGCCAACCGCCGCAGAACACCAACCCGGCCGGGCAGAGCGCCCAATCCGCCGCGGTTGCCCAGGCCGCCGGTAGTAGCGCCGGATCGAGCCTGCCGTCGTGGCTGCAACAGATACTGGGCGATGGCGACCTCGTCAACGGCGACGGTTTACTCAACCAGACGACCGGTTACGGGGCACAAATCTTCGGCAACGGCACAGCCGCCTGGGCCGATATGGCAAACGCCCTCAGCAACGCCAACAACGGGGTCGGCTTGTTGACGTGGATTGCGGAAAACCCCGCGGGCATCTTCGAAACGCTCAACCCGCCGTTCGTAGGACCGGCGGCGTTGAGCTTCGGCGGAGCAGGGCTGACGAGCTTGCACGGCTCAGGGCTGAGCGCGGGCCTGGGCCAGGCGATCAAGATCGGCGCCTTGTCAGTGCCGCCGACCTGGGCGATGCCCGCCTCGGCGATCACTCCCGCCTCCTTCACCCTGCCGGTCAGCAGCGCGCCTGCCGTCCCGGCCGTCGTCGGCGGCCTCCCGGGTGGAGCGTTCGGCGAGACCATGCTGGGAACACTGGCCGGGCGGGGTCTTGGTGGCGCGACCGCCCGCGCGGTTTCGCGCCGACGCGCTGTGGTGCCCCGGTCGCCCGCGGCCGGCTGACCGGACTGCACCCTACTTTCTCGAGGACGAGAAACCCTGATGGATTTCGCATTGCTTCCCCCGGAGATCAACTCCGGGCGGATGTACTCCGGCCCCGGGGCAGGACCGATGCTGGCGGCCGCGGCGGCGTGGGACACGCTGGCCGGCGAACTGGAGTCAGCCGCGGTCGGTTACGCCTCGGTGGTCTCGGGACTGACCAGCGAGGAGTGGTCGGGCCCGGCCGCGGCGGTCATGGCGAGTGCGGCGGCTCCCTATGCGGCGTGGCTGCAGGCCAGCTCAACGCTGGCCGAGCGGACCGCGATGCAGGCAAAGGCGGCGGCGGCGGCCTACGAGGCCGCGTTTGCCGCCACCGTGCCTCCGCCGGTGATCGCGGCCAACCGGGCATTGCTGGCGGCGTTGGTCGCCACCAACTTCTTCGGACAGAACACCCCCGCGATCACGGCCACCGAGGCTCACTACGCCGAGATGTGGGCGCAAGACGCGACCGCGATGTACGGGTATGTCCATAGCTCGTCCTCGGCGGGCACGCTGACACCGTTTCACGAGCCGCCACCGACCACCAACCCGGCCGGCCTCGGCGCGCAGGCCGGTGCGGTCGCTGAGGCGGCCGCGACCAACGCTACCCACGGCCAGACCCTCGCGTCGCTTTGGTCGAAGCTGATGGCGTTTCTGGACTCCCCTCGTGGCGGTTTAACCGAGCAAGGCTTAGGCTGGATCAATCAGGCGGTGGGAGACAGTACAAACGTCCCGTTGGGCTACACTACGGCCTTTTACACCATCGGCACGAACGCTTTCGGGTATTTCAGGGAATTTGTCGTGCGCGGCATGATCGCGGGCTACACCACCTTCGAGGGGCTGGGGCCGCAGAATGCCCTGTTCGGGGCCGGCGGGGCAAACGCGCTCGGAGGTCTGGGGAAAGCGGGATTGCTCGGGCCGCTCGCGGAATTGCTCGGGCCATCCGCGGGGCCGGGGCAGGTGTTCGGGCCGGGGCTGGGCCAGGCGTCCTCGATCGGGGCGATGTCGGTGCCACCGAGCTGGGCTACGGCCGCCGCGGGGGCCGTCGCGGGCACCGAGCCGGTGGCGATATCTCTGACGGCCACCAACGCCGCTGCCGCCCCGACGGTCGCCGTCGGACTGCCACCGGGAACAGCGTTACAAGAGTCGATGATGGGCACGATGTCCGGGCGAGGCGCGCTGAGCGGCGTGACCGATCGCCACGACGGCGATGACGACAAGAAAGACGACAACAAGGATGGGGAGCGGCCAGTGGCCGCCCTGGTGATGCCCAGTGGCTGGCTGGCATCGGCCTTGGCCCACAACACCCGAAGGCGCACAGATCCGGATCCGCTGCCGCTCCCGCCGCAATGGCAAGAAGAGTTGGCCGCAAACCAGTCGGCCTGGGGATGAGCACAAGTCACACCCGCCGCTTCCGGCCTCCGGTCAGCTAGCCGCCGCCACCGCCGCCCAAGGGCGGCGGTGGGCAGTACACTGCTCGTGCAAGCTCCATGAACTGAAGAACCTGCTTCGGCGAGAGTTTCGGATTTTCATTTTCGATGGTTTGCGCAGTTTCGTTAGGGGTATGTCCTCCCGCTATGTAGGAACAAACCGCTTTACCGCTGGCGATAACGTCGTCCTCGCTCGCATACCCGATACCCACGTTATGCAGCACCTCGAGAAAATCAGCGTCTCGGGTGTCGTCATCAGCGTACGCAGCACCGGCCAGACCGATCATGGTGGTCGCACAGGCCGAAAACAGCTTCATCACGCGCATTGCGTCTCCACTTTGAGATCCGAAAGTTCTGACCCTGCGTTTCAAAGAGAGCATAACGCACCAAGTACCGGCCCGGAAGGTCGGCGCGGCATGGTCGCCGCCACGAATGTGGCTGTGCCCGAGCCGCAGTAGCTCGGCCACACTCGGCAGCTTGACCCGCGGACGTCCTTGCGCCACAACAGCCGCTGATGATTCTCGGCCCAGTCGACTGGCGGCAGGAGTTTCGATTTTGTGAATTCACCGTCTTTGGCTGCGTCGACGTCCACACAGTGTCCCGCGCATTTCGGGGAGTGATGTGCTCAGCGTGACATAGGACACCCTCTGGCTTCGGGTGGCCTGCAGATGTGTTGTGCGCCAACTGTCAACACGGCCTTTGCTGGTGCACGCAACCCAGAGTTGTGCTTTGGTTGGGTATGCCGCTTAGTTCACGAATGCCCGAACTCGGTGCGTTCGAAATCTTTCTGGCCGTCGCCCAGGCAGGCAGTCTCGGCGGCGCCGCACGCGAGCTCGGGTTGACCCAACAAGCTGTGTCGGCTCGGCTGGCATCGATGGAAGCTCAGATCGGTGTCCGGTTGGCTGTTCGCACAACTCGCGGATCACAGCTCACTCCTGCCGGTGTTCTGGTCGCCGAGCGGGTAGCGGGCCTGTTGGACGTTGCCCACGAGGTCGACGTGTGGCTCAGCTCGCTGCGAGAGGCAAGCCATCAGCGCCTAACGGTCATGGCCAGTCAGACGATCGCTGAACAGCTGGTGCCCAACTGGTTGGTATCCATGCGAATCGCTGCCCGGAATCGGGGTAACGCCGCCCCCCAGGTCATTCTCAACGCCACCAACTGCGAGCACACAATCGCCTCGGTTCGTGACGGCACCGCCGACCTCGGCTTCGTCGAAAACCCTGGCCTGCCCAAAGGATTAGGAAACTGTGTCGTGGCGCACGACGAACTGGTGGTCGTCGTGCCACAACATCACAAGTGGGCTCGGCCGTCGCGAGTCGTCAGCGCGGCCGAACTTGCGCGAACGCCCCTGGTAACCCGCGAACCGCCCTCTGGCATACGCGATTCACTCACAGTGGCCCTACGTCACGCCCTGGGCGACGATATGCAGCAAGCGCCCTCAGCGCTCGAATTGCATTCCCCTGCAGCCATACGCGCTGCGGTCCTTGCCGGCGCGGGGCCGGCGGTGATGAGTCGACTGGCGGTGGCCGATGACCTGTCAGTAGGCCGGCTATGCGCCGTCACAGTCCCCAAATTGGATCTGCGGCGCCAGCTGCGTGCCATCTGGGTTGGTGGGCGTACCCCACCCGCTGGTGCGATACGAGATCTGCTCAGCCACATCGGCACGCGCAAATGGCCCGCGGGGAGGCGAGGACCGGGAACCCCGAGCAGTGTCACGGCGACCTGCTCTGGCTATCGTCCAGCCGCGTCCTAGATCGACTGTGCTGTCGGTGATGGCGACTGCCGCTGGCCATTTTTGGACACGTGTACCGCGTGAATGCCTGGCTGTTGCTGCAGTTCGGCGAGCAGGCCGTCGAGGTGTTCGGAGTCGGTGTGCCAGTGTTGAACGCTCTCTGGGTTTTCCGCCATCTCCGCCACGATGCGTTGCAGGTTAGGGGACGGCTCACTGTCTTTGAGATCTTTTACCTTGACGCTGCCCCCCTTGATGCCGGCGCCGGTTACGGCGCGAGGGACTGCGCCGCCGAGCACGCCTCCGACCATGCCGACAGAAGCCATTCCGCTGTAGAGACTTCCCTGGCTGACCGTGGCCGCCGGGACGACACCGTGCCCGGCGCCGGACAACACCGCAGCAACCGTCTTGATCGCCGGGGTGGCCGCAGCCCAGCTCGGCGGAACCGCCAACCCGCCGGCAGAACCGGCTTGGCCGACACCGGCCGACACCGCCGTCGCCGCCGATACCGCCGGCCCGGCTCCAGCCAAACCCACTGACCCCAGCGCAGACCCACCCGAACCGAGCCCAGCCGCCAGAGCCGATCCCGCCCCGCTGCCGGCACCGACAACCACATCTGAGACGGCCCGGCCACCGATCACCAAGCCCATGATGGTATTGATCAGGACGTCATTAACCGGCAGGATCGTTTTCGGAATCAGCTCCAGATACCCGGCGATCGTTGCCAACGGAGATGAGTTCAGGCTGTCGAGGACATTGAGCGCGGTGACCGGATCACCGGCCTGGAGGGGTGCTGCCAGGCTTTGCAGCGTGCCCGGTGTCGCCGACGTCAGCTGCGACAAGACCGACTGGATGTTCGTCGCGGCCGACGTGGCGACGTTGTGGGCAGCCGCGGCAGCTAGGCCCGCCGTAGCGGTCGGATTGGTGGTTTGCGGCGCCGCAGCGAACGGACTCACCTGGGAAGCGGCCGCGGATTGGCCGGCGTAGCCGTACATGGCAGCGGCATCCTGGGCCCACATGCTGGCGTATTGGGCTTCGTTGGCCGCGATCGCCGCGGTGTTCAGACCGAAGATGTTGGTCGCAGTCAGCGACGCCAGTGCAGCGCGGTTTGCTGCTATCACCGGCGGGGGCACCGTGGCCGCAAGCGCGGTCTGGTACGCGGCTGCGGCTGCCCTGGCTTTCATAGCGGTGTCCTCGGCCTGGGCGGCGGTGGTGGTCAGCCACGCCGCATACGGCGCGGCCGCGGCCGCCATGCTCGCCGATGCCGGACCCAGCCACGTGGTGGTCAGCCCCGAGATCACCGAGGAGTACACCGACGCGGTTGAGCGCAGCTCGGCGGCTAGCCCATCCCAGGCCGCAGCGGCGGCTAGCATCGATCCCGCGCCCGTGCCGGCATACATGCGAGCGGAGTTGACCTCGGGCGGTAAGGCTCCATAATCCATTGTTAGACTCCTTGATTGGATTGCCTGACTAATCGCGGCCGCGCTGGCGGTGGTCATTTGTCGGCCTCGTGTATCACAAAGATGTTCGCGGTCAGGGCGACTTCTCGGGCAGCAGCAGCCTCTTTGCCACTGGTGGCGCCCCTCGTGCCCGTGGGTCGGGCGGCGGAACCGCCGGTACCCGCGATGGCCCGCCCGGCCAGGCCGGACAGGGCCATATTGCTCACAAGGCTTGCCTGGCCATCTGTCGCAATCCCCGCTGCGGCCGCACCGAGGCTGCTTTCCGGCAACATCGCAGCGGCCGCCCTGATCGCCGGGGCGGCCGACGCCCAACCTTGCGGCACCGACAAGCCCCCGATCATGCCGGCGCGACCCGCCGCAACCTGGCCCACGCCGGTCGAGCTGACCACACGAGCGCCCGAACCCAGCCCGTCCTCCAGCGATTCCGCAGCCGGCGAAGCCGGGGCAGTGAACGGCCAGGGCAGCTTGTCCGACGGGATTTTGGCCACCTTCTCCGACGCGCTGGTCAGATTCGCAGCGGCTTGGGGCAGCAGATAACCCTGTACGCCGAGAAGACCAGGGAGCCCGACAAGAGTGAACAACGACAACGGCGATAACGGCCCGGTGATGAAGTCGCCAGCCCCCTGCGCTGTGGGAGCCGCAGCCGCAATGGGCGTTGTCAGGCTGTGCAGCGACTGCGGCACAGCAGACATCAACTGCGGCAACGCCGAGGCGTGCGTGCCAGCGACCTGGGCGACCGCGGTGGCTTGCGCGGCGGTCCCCGCCGGGTTGGTGGTCTGCGGCGGCGGGCTGAACGGCGTCACTTGCGTGGCGGTCGCCGACGATCCGGCATAGCCGTACATGGCGGCCGCATCCTGGGCCCACATCTCGGCGTACTGGGCCTCGGTGGCCATGATCGCCGGCGTGTTCAAACCAAAAAAGTTCGTCGCGATCAGCGCCGTCAACTGGGCACGGTTGGCCGCGATCACCGGTGGGGGCACCGTCGCCGCGAACGCAGTCTCATAGGCCGCTGCCGCCACCCTGGCCCGCATAGCGGTGCCCTGAGCCTGCGTGGCGGTGGCACTCACCCATGCCGCATACGGCGCGGCCGCGGCCGCCATCGCCGCCGACGACGGACCCCGCCACTGCTGCGCCAACCCGGCAACCACCGACCCGTAGGACGCCGCCGTGTCGTGCAACTGAGCGGCCAGCCCATCCCAGGCCGCCGCGGCGGCCAGCATCGGCCCCGGCCCTGCACCGGCATACATCCGACCGGAGTTGACCTCCGGCGGCAACACCCCGAAATCCATCGCTACGCACCCTTCGCCGACTTTGTCCTGATCCCAACAGCAGCGCACCGTCCACCAACTACGGGTGGACCCGCCGTTGCGTCCTCTGCGATTCCCATGGAAGTGATTCCCACGGATGACGCCCTATACTGCCTATGCATTTTAAGCTGGACGAATGCTCGAAGCGTGCCGGAAAACGGCTGCGCAGTCATTTTGCTCCGGCGACGGCCAAGATGGGTTCCCGCGGCCGAAGCACAGCCGGGCGCGACTGTTTACCGGGTGCGGTGTTCCCCCCGGCCCGGCGGAAGTCACAACGAGTCCTTGTGGCTTCACAACATCGAGACCTCTACCGGTAACCCAGCAAGCCCAGCAACATCGAAACCATGACCCGTCCGTACTACGTCGCGATCGTCGGCTCCGGCCCTTCGGGATTCTTTGCCGCAGCGTCGCTGCTGAAGGCCGCCGACTCCGCGGCGGACCTCGACGTCGCGGTGGACATGATCGAGATGCTCCCCACACCGTGGGGTCTGGTGCGCTCGGGTGTCGCGCCCGACCACCCCAAGATCAAGTCGATCAGTAAAACCTTCGAAAAGACTGCCGCCGACCCCCGCTTCCGGTTCTTCGGCAACGTCGCGGTGGGTGAGCATGTCAGCGCTGCCGAACTGGCCGAGCGCTACGACGCCGTGATCTATGCGGTTGGGGCGCAGTCGGACCGGTCGTTGGGCATTCCCGGTGAACAGCTGCCAGGCAGTATCGCTGCCGTGGATTTCGTGGGCTGGTACAACGCGCACCCGCGGTTTTGCACCATGTCACCTGACCTCTCCAACGGTCGCGCCGTTGTGGTGGGCAATGGCAACGTCGCCATCGATGTGGCCCGGATCTTGGTCACCGACCCCGACGTGCTGGCCCGCACCGATATCGCCGACCACGCGCTGGAGTCCCTGCGCCCCCGCGGCGTACAGGAGGTCGTGGTCATCGGTCGGCGCGGCCCGCTGGAGAGCGCATTCACCACGCTGGAGCTGCGCGAGCTTGGCGAGCTGGAAGGGGTCGACGTCATCGTCGATCCGGCACAGCTGGAAGACATCAGTGACGACGATGCGGCGGCGGCCGGCAAGACGGCCGCGCAGAATATCAAGGTGCTGCGGGACTATGCGGGTCGCGCACCGCATCCCGGGAATCGTCGCATCGTATTCCGGTTCCTGACATCCCCCATCCAGATCACCGGCAACGAGAAAGTCGAGCAGATAGTGCTTGGGTGCAACGAGCTGGTCAGCGACGACACCGGGCGGGTGGTGGCCAAGGACACCGGGTTTCGCGACAAGCTGCCCGTCCAGTTGGTGGTGCGCTCGGTCGGCTACCGCGGCGTGCCCGCACCGGGGCTGCCGTTTGACGACAGGAGCGGTACTATCCCCAACAGTGCCGGCCGGGTGGCGAGCAGCCGCAACGAATACGTCGTCGGCTGGATCAAGCGCGGGCCCACCGGGGTGATCGGCACCAACAAAAAGGATTCCCAGGACACCGTCAACACGCTGCTCTACGACCTGGCTGATCCCGGGCGCTCCGGACTGGCCGATTTCTCGGCCGACCACGCCGACAAACTGGCCGATTGGCTCGCCTCGCGCCAACCCAAACTCGTCACCGACGCGCACTGGAAACGAATCAACGACTACGAGCGGTCGGCGGGTGAGCAGCTCGGCAGGCCTCGCGTCAAACTGCCCAGCCTGCCCGAGCTGCTGCGGGTCAGCCACGGCTGATTCCCGTCGGCTGAAGACGCCCTATTGGTTCTCTTGCATAGCAACAGCGAAAGGAGACGGTTGTGACATATGTGATCACCGAACCGTGTGTCGACGTCAAGGACAAGTCGTGCATCGATGAATGCCCGGTCGATTGCATCTACGAGGGCACGCGAATGCTCTACATCCAACCCGACGAGTGTGTCGACTGCGGCGCCTGCGAGCCGGTCTGCCCGGTCGAGGCCATCTACTACGAGGATGACCTGCCCGACGAGTGGAGCCAATATCACCAGATCAACGCCGACTTCTTCACCGACCTCGGTTCACCCGGTGGTGCGTCGAAAGTCGGGGTCACCGACAATGACCCCGTAGCGGTCAAAAATCTGGCTGACAACACCGAAAACGTCACCGCTGGCCAATAACCCCGTCTTGCTGCAGGACGCAGCCGCTAAGCTGGAGAAGTGAAGGCCTATACGGCGCATAGTCAACGTATCGCAGACTGGAATCCAGAAGACGGCGTGGCCTGGGATGCCGGCAACAACGTCCTCGCCCGGCGCAACCTGATCTGGTCGATCGTGACTTCTCATGTCGCCTTTTCGATCTGGTCCTTGTGGTCGGTGATGGTGCTGTTCATGCCGGAGTCCGTCTACGGGTTCTCGACCGGCGACAAGCTGCTGGTGGGCGCCGTCGCATCCCTGGTGGGAGCGGTCGCGCGGATGTTCTACCCGATGGCCAACGCCAGGTTCGGCTGCCGCAACTGGGCGACGTTCTCGTCGGTGATACTGCTGGTCCCGACCGTTGGGGCGATCGTGCTGTTGGCCCATCCCGGCTGGCCGTTGTGGCCCTACCTAGTGTGCGCTGCGTTGAACGGATTAGGCGCCGGCAACTACTCGGCGTCGCTGGCCAATGCGGAGGTGTTTTACCCGCAGCGGCTCAAGGGCTTTGCGCTGGGGCTCACGGGCGGAATCGCCAACCTCGGGTCGGCGTCCGTCCAGGCGGTCGGACTCGTGGTGCTGGCCACTGCCGGTGGCCAGGCGCCCTATTGGGTATGCGCGATCTATCTGGTGCTGCTGGCCGTTGGCGCGCTCGGCGCGGCGTTGTTCATGGACAACCTCGACTACCGCATCGACATGACGCACCTGAAAGCCATCTTGCCGCTGGCTGACTCGTGGGGAATCTCATTTCTCTACCTGTGCTGCTTCGGGTCGTTCCTAGGTTTCGCGTTTGCTTTCGGCCAGTTGCTCCAGCACAACTTCATGGCCGCCGGGCAAACTAACGCGCAGGCATCGCTGCATGCCGCTGAGATTGCGTTCATCGGGCCGGTGTTGGGGGCGGCCGGTCGGGTCGTCGGCGGTAGGTTGAGCGACCGCTTCGGTGGGGGGCGGGTCACGATCAGCGTTTTGGCTGCCATGGTCCTGGCGGGCGGGTTTCTCATCGCCGTCAGCACCCACGACGACCTCGCCCGGAGGGCCGGTGGCAATGTGACGGCCATGACGATGGGTGGTTACGTCGTCGGCTTTATCGCGCTGTTCAGTCTGTCCGGGTTGGGCAGCGGATCGGTTTTCAAGCTGATCCCGTCGGTCTTCGAAGCGCGAGCCATTGCGCTGAACCTCAGTGCCGCCGAGCGTCTCGACTGGGCACGCGTTCGGTCGGGAGCGTTGATCGGCTTCGCCGGCGCGTTCGGGACGCTTGGCGGTGTGGGGATCAACGTGGCGCTGCGACAGTCCTATGAGAGCACCGGAACCGAGACACCGGCATTCTGGGTCTTCTCGATGTGCTATGTGGGCGGCGCGGTATTGACCTGGTCGCGCTACGTGTCGCCGAGACGCGCAGTCGCCCAGACGGGGGCGGTGTAAGCGGGATCTTGTCGTATCCGTCAACCGCGGTAGAGCCGTTCGACTCGTGACGGGCATCCCTCGTCAAAGTTCCGCCGGCTCCGGAACCGAAGGTCGAACAAGTCCACCATGATCTGGCGACACCGTGGCGCCCTGGGTAACCGCCGCGCTCGAGCTGCCGGCGAATGGGCGCCGCACATACATTGTCCAGGTGACCAACCCCGCGACGATGTATACCGCCAGGAAGATCCAGAACGCCGTCGTGCCTGAGCCGGTGCTCTGGTAGGACTGCCGCAGCACCAGGTCCACACCGACGCCACCGAGCGCGCCGGTTGCAGCGGCGAACCCGATCAGCGCTCCCGACATGTTACGTGACCAATGACGACGTTCGGCGTCGCTGACGTCGAGCGTGTGGCCGCGCGCCTCGATGACCGCCGGGATCAGCTTGAAAACCGAGCCTTTGCCGAGCCCGGCCAAGAAGAACAACATGAGGAGACAAACGACAATGCCTGCCATGGTGGCAGTAGTTCTGGCGCCAGGCGTGTGGTCGTCATGGGTGCTGACGCTGGCCAGCACCGCGGTTGCCGCGATCATGCCGGCGTACACGGCCAGGGTGACACGGCCGCCGCCGAAGCGGTCAGCCAACCGGCCGCCGTAGATTCGGGACAGCGCCCCCAGCAGCGGCCCGATGAAGGCGAACTGGGCTGCGTGCAGCGATGCCGCCGCGGCACTCTGCCCACTCGCGATGAAGTTCATCTGCAGCACCTGCGCGAACGCGAACGAGAACCCGATGAAGGTACCGAAGGTGCCGATGTAAAGCGTTGCCAGCACCCAGGTGTCGCGCTCGAACAGCACCGACCGCATGGTGGCCACTTCGATGCCGTGCTCCAGATTGTCCATGAACAGTGCCGCCGCGATCGCGACGACCACGAGCAGCAGCAAGTAGACCGCACACACCCAGTACGGCTGCCGGTTCCCGGCCACCGCGAGCACCACCAGTCCTACCACCTGGACACCCGCTACCCCGAGGTTGCCGATGCCGGCAGTGACCCCAAGTGCAAAGCCCTTGAGCCGCTGTGGGTAGAAGGCGTTGACGTTGGCCAGCGACGCTGCATAGTTGGCGCCACCGCACCCGGTCAGTGCCGCGCACACCACGTACATCCACAACGGCAGGCCGGGGTTGGCCAGCAGCACAATGGTTCCTACGGCCGGGATCAGCAACACCAGCGCGGCAAACGTGGTCCAGTTGCGGCCACTGAACCTCGCGATACCCAACGTGTAGGGAATGCGCAAACATGCCCCGGACAACGTGGCGGTGGCGCCCAGCAGCAGTTTGTCGGCGGCCGAAAAACCGTACACCGAAGCGGGCATGAACAGCACCATCACCGACCAGAGCGCCCAGATCGAGAAGGCGACGTGATCGGCGGCCATCATGCACAGCAGATTGCGCTGCGCGATCTTCTTGTTGCCAGCCTCCCACGCAACGACGTCATCGGGGTTCCAGTCGACGATTCGATGCCCGCGGCCCATGTAGCCTCCTCATGATTGAAAAATACCAACGGCCACGGTAACCGAGCCGGTGGCTGCTGGCGCCCCTTGTAATCTGCCAGTTGGCTGTTGATTTCAACTCGTCAGACACCATTCAGGGATCGTCCAGTAGCCCAGCAGTCGGCTCGGGCGGTGGCCGGCGGACCTGCACGATGGATGAGCAGCACATTCACGCCTGACCGTCGAGGTGGGCCCGGCCCTCCCGCTGAACGCAGCGAGCAGCACGGCATTCACGTACCAACCAGACCTCCAGTGCATTCCCAGCGTTAGTTCACTGAACTAGCAGTGTCGGACCGTCAACCAATCTCCATCCGCCTCACGGCCGCGGGCTACGGTGGTGTTTTGCGTGGACGCCCGTCCGGTACGACACCCAGGGTTACTCTTAGACGACGTCGGAGATTTCGCGGAGCAATGCCGCTTTGCCCTTCGCGCCGACGATGCGTTTGACCGGTTGGCCATCTTTGAACAGGATCAACGTGGGAATTGAGACAACCTGGAAATCATGCGCAGTCCGCGGGTTGGCGTCGACATCTAGCTTGGCTACGGTGAGCTGGCCGGCCTTTTCGGCCGCAATCTCTTCGAGCACCGGGGCCACCATTTTGCACGGTCCGCACCAGGTAGCCCAGAAGTCAACCAGCACAGGCTTGTTGCTGGACAAGACATCCGAAGCAAACGAAGTATCGGAGACTGCCACGGTGGCGCCGGTGTTGTCGGTCTCGGTCATCTGGATGCTCCCATCAGGTCGGTGTCTTCAGTAGTGATTGTGGTATCCGCAGCGGCCGTCGCCGATTCCGCCAGCCAGCGTTCGGCGTCGATCGCCGCCGCGCAGCCGGTGCCTGCCGCGGTCACCGCCTGTCGATAGTCACGGTCCACCAGATCCCCGGCGGCGAACACCCCCTCCACCGAGGTGCTGGTGGAGGGTTGCCGGGTCAAGACGTAGCCATCAGGGTCGACGTCGATGACATCACGGACCAGCTCTGACCGCGGGTCGTGGCCGATCGCAACGAACATCCCGGATACCGCCATGGTGGTTTCCGCGCCAGTAATGGTGTCGCGCAACCGGAGTCCGGTGACCTTGTCATCACCGTCGACGGCGACCACGATGTGATGGGTGACAAAGCGGATCTTCTCGTTGCTACGGGCTCGCTCCAGCATGATCTTGGAGGCCCGGAACTCCTCGCGGCGATGCACCACCGTCACGCTACGGGCGAATCGGGTCAAGAAGCTGGCCTCCTCCATCGCCGAGTCACCGCCGCCAATCACAGCGATGTCCTGGTCCCGGAAGAAGAACCCGTCGCAGGTCGCACACGAGCTCACACCCCGCCCCAGCAACTCCTGTTCACCGGGCACATGCAGATAGCGCGCCGCCGCGCCCATCGCCAAGATGACCGCTTGTGAGTGGTAGGTCTGTCCCTCGGCGCTCATCACCGATTTGACCGGCCCTTCCAACGCGACCGAGTCGACGTCCTCCGCCCGCAGATCCGCACCGAAACGGCGTGCCTGCTCACGCATCTGGTCCATCAACTCGGGACCGAGGATGCCGTCGCGGAATCCGGGGTAGTTCTCCACCTCGGTGGTGGTCATCAAAGCACCGCCGAACGATGTCCCCTCGAACACCACCGGCGCCAACTGGGCCCGGGCCGCATAGATGGCCGCGGTGTACCCAGCGGGCCCGGAGCCGATAACGATGACATCGTGCACAACAGGTGTGGCAGTCATAGAAGCCTTTCCGATACAGCAGGTCCCGAATCGTCAGACGTCAAGCGTATCGGATGTCGGCCAGCGCGCCGTGACAAGCCGAACGCGTTGCCGGAACATCCGACCGTCGAGGGGCCGCGAAGTAAACAGTTCGTTACGCGGAGGTGAGCGGATGTAAGGCGACTTCCTAAATCTGAGTCGTGGTGCCGACCTCGTAGCACCATCGTTGCGATACCTCGAGCGTTTCCGATGCCGATCATCCGGATAGCGGAGAACGCCGCCGAAGTGTCGAGGCCGTCCACAACAAAACGTTGTGACGTCACAACTGCAAGGCTGCTACCGCCGAGAGCACAGGCGGTGAACCATCGAGTGCATGACCTATGGAACCAACTGAATCATTGGCACCTGGCTCGTACCAACCGTGCCGACCAGTCGTATCCAGACTTGAGTAGGTCTACCGGGCGCGCCAGGCGCAGCGAGTCGTTCCACTCGCTGCACCTGGCACCGGCCGGCAGTCATTGTTAAGGAGGGGGTCCACATGACCACAGCCCGTGCCACTAAGACTCGTAGTGAGGGCCAGTGGGCGCTGGGTGAACACCAGCCGCTCAACGACAACGAACAGATGAAATGCGACGATGCTCCGCTCAATGTGCGGGACCGCATTCTCAATGTCTATGCCAAGCAAGGTTTCGACAGCATCGACAAGGGCGATCTGCGTGGGCGGTTCCGCTGGATGGGTCTGTACACCCAGCGGGAGCAGGGCTACGACGGGACGTGGACCGGCGACGAGAACATCGACACGATCGAGGCCAAGTACTTCATGATGCGTGTGCGTTCCGACGGCAAGCCGATGTCGGCCGTCACACTGCGCACACTAGGTCAGATCTCGACTGAATTCGCCCGCGACACCGCGGATATCGGGGATCGGGAAAACGTGCAGTTCCATTGGATCGAGATCGAGAAGGTTCCCGAGATCTGGCAGCGGCTCAGCGTCGTCGGGCTGCAAACCACCGAGGCGTGCGGTGACTGCCCGCGCGGCATACACGGTTCACCGTTGGCCGGAGAGTCGCCGGATGAGGTGCTCGACCCCTCGCCGGCAATCGAGGAGATCCTGCGGCGCTTTATCGACAATCCCGAGTATGCCAACCTGCCCCGCAAATACAAGACCGCGATCTCAGGTCTGCAGGACGTTTCGCACGAGACGCATGACGTCGCGTTCATCGGCGTCAACCACCCCGAGCATGGCCCCGGTCTGGATCTGTGGGTGGGTGGCGGTCTGTCCACCAACCCGATGCTGGCCCAGCGCGTCGGCGCCTGGGTGCCACTGCACGAGGTGCCCGACGTGTGGGAGGCGGTCACGGCGGTGTTCCGCGACTACGGCTACCGGCGGCTGCGCTCCAAGGCTCGGCTGAAGTTCCTGATCAGGGACTGGGGTGTCGAGAAGTTCAGGGAAATTCTTGAAACCGAATACCTCAAGCGGAGCCTCATCGACGGCCCGGCGCCCGAACCGGTTACCCACCCGATCGACCACGTCGGCGTGCAGCGGCTCAAGAACCGGCTCAACTCCGTCGGGGTCGCCCCGATCTCCGGGCGAGTGTCCGGCACCATCTTGTCCTCGGTGGCCGACCTGATGGAGCACGCCGGTTCGGACCGGGCCAGGTTCACTCCGTATCAGAAGCTGGTCATTCTGGACGTGCCCGACGACAAAGTGGACGCCATGGTGACAGGCCTCGACGCGCTCGGGCTGCCGTCGTCGCCGTCGCGCTGGCGCAAGAACCTCATGGCCTGCTCCGGGATCGAGTTCTGCAAGCTGTCGTTTGCCGAAACCCGGGTGCGCGCCCAGACTCTGGTGCCCGAGCTAGAGAAACGGCTGCACGATCTCAATGACCGGCTCGACGTCCCGGTCACCGTTAACCTCAACGGCTGCCCGAATTCGTGTGCCCGCATCCAGGTCGCCGACATCGGCTTCAAGGGCCAGATGATCGACGACGGCCACGGCGGATCGACCGAAGGATTCCAGGTGCACTT
>NZ_JBYCKY010000011.1:0-6691 GCF_057473605.1 Mycobacterium sp. TH-M82
TCGCCGGCGACAGCGCATTGGCGACGAACTGCGCCGGGTCTTCGTCGTAGTCGATGATGTCGATCTTCTCACCGGACAGCTCGCTCATCACGTTGCGGACCCGCTGACCCATTGGGCCGATGCAGGCACCCTTGGCGTTGAGTCCGGAAACCCGTGACATGACAGCGATCTTGGACCGGTGGCCCGCCTCCCGGGCCACCGCCACGATCTCCACCGACCCGTCGGCGATCTCCGGGACTTCCAGCGCGAACAGTTTCCGGACCAGATTGGGGTGGGTGCGGGACAGCTCGATGCGCGGCTCGCGAAGACCACGGGAGACACCGATGACGTAGCAGCGCAGCCGATCGCCGTGCTCGTAGCGTTCGCCGGGCGCCTGCTCCGCGGACCGGATGAGGCCGTCGGATCCCTTTGTTTCGGTACCGAGCCGCACCACCACGACACCGCGGGCGTTTTCCCGGGAATCGCGCTGAACGACGCCCGCTACGATGTCACCCTCCCGGGCAGAGAATTCTCCGTAGGCCTTTTCGTTCTCGGCGTCACGCAGCCGCTGCAAGATCACCTGACGGGCGGTGGTAGCCGCGATCCGGCCGAAACCTTCAGGGGTGTCATCCCATTCACTGACGACGTTGCCGTCATCATCGATCTCCCGGGCCATCACGCGGACCAGTCCGGTTTTGCGGTCGATGTCGATGTGGGCGTCGGTCTCGTGGCCTTCGGTGTGCCGGTAAGCGGTCAGTAGCGCGGATTTGATCGTCTCCACCACCACATCCACCGAGATGCCTTTGTCCGCCTCGATCGCGTGCAGCGCGGTCATGTCGATGTTCATCCGCCGGTCTCCGTTCGGCCAACCAGAGTCCGAGCCAGCTCCGCCTCACGCTCGGTTGGCGATGAAAATTCGATGTCGAGCGGCGCGTCACCGTCGACGACCACGGTGATCCGTGGCGGCCGGGCATGCGTATCAACGACGGCGTCTTCGATCTCATATCCGGTGCGGGCGAATTCTGCGTCGAGTAGCTCGATCACCTGCGTCTGCGAAGGTAGCCTGCTGGCCACGGCGAGCTCCTCGTCTTGAGTTGTCCGATCGTCTGCCCGGGACGAAGCCGGTTTCGCCTGGGGAACCAGCTTCCCACGATACGCCGAATCGCGCGTGGCCACGGCAGACTGGAAAGCCACTTAACCTCTGCGCAGCGGCGCGTTGCGAGCCGGGCCGGAGGCAGCCGGCACCGTCTAGACCTGGCAGGATGTTGGCGTGCCCAGCACCGCTGCATCCGCCGATCCGGTCGTCAGCAGGCGACGCGTGCTGGCCGGTGCCGGGTCTCTCGCCCTGCTCGCCGTGGCAGCGCCGGCGTGCGGATCGGCGCCGGCACCGCCCGAGGTCGACGAGCTGGAAGCTCAACAGGAGCTGGCACGCCGGGACAGCGAGTTGGCCACCGCGGCGGCTGCCGCTGTTGCTGACACGGAACCCCCGGTGATCGCCCCTGCGTTAGCCCAGATCGCGGCAGAACGGGCCGAACATGCTCATGCGCTGGCCGCCGAGATCGCCCGGGTCGCCGGTCACCGCGAGCCGAGCCCGACCCAAACACCTGAGGCGACCACCACCGCCGGCCGGGCCACACCCTCGACACCGGCCCCCACGGTGTCCGACGTGGTGAATGCCCTGCGGACCGCAGCAGAGGGTGCCGCAAAGCTGGCGACCGAGATGTCGGGTTATCAAGCTGGGCTGCTCGCCTCCATCGCCGCAGCTTGTACAGCCGCCTACACCGTCGCGCTGGTGGCGCGACCGTGACATCGACCGAGCCCAGCCCGGCAACCGGCCCCGACGCTGTCCTCGGCGACGCGCTGGCAACCGAACACGGCGTCATCTACGGCTACGGCGTGGTGTCGGCGTACATTCTCCCGGATCTGAACTACCTGGTGTCCGATGCGGTTCGCCAGCACCGCGACCGGCGCGACCGAGTCATCACCATGCTGTCCGCCCGCTCGCAGGCCGCCCCCGTCGCCGCCGCCGGCTATCAACTGCCCATCCCGGTCAACGACAACACCGACGCCGCGCAGCTGGCGCTTCGGATGGAGAACGACGCCGCGGTAGCCTGGCGGGCGGTCGTCGAACAGGCCCGCGAACTCACCGACCGCCAATTCGCGACGACCGCACTGGCGCAAAGCGCGGTGCTGGCCGCGCGCTGGAATCAGGTGCTGGGCAATTGGCCGATCACCCGGGCCTTCCCGGGTGGTACGGATTAGCGGCGACCGCACCCGTGACCTCAGCGGCCAGCGAGGCGTCGACGGCCAGCTCCCGGATCTGGCCGGAAAAACGGTTGCGCAGCTCGACCACACCGTCGGCCCAGCCCCGGCCCACCACGACGATCCATGGCATCCCCAACAGCTCGGCGTCGGTGAATTTGACCCCCGGCGACGCCTGGCGGTCGTCGAGCAGCACCTCGACGCCCAGCCGGTCCAGGTCGGTGGCCAGCGTGGTGGCGCCAGCACGGGCCGCGTCGTCGTTGTTGGCGATCACCAGGTGCACGTCGAAGGGTGCGGCGCTGCTCGGCCAACGCAGCCCCAACTCGTCATGGTGCTGTTCGGCGATGACGGCCACCAGCCGCGACACCCCGACGCCGTAGGAGCCCATCGTCAGGCGCACCGGGCGGCCGTCTTCACCAAGGACGTCGGCGGTGAAGGCGTCGGTGTATTTGCGGCCCAGCTGAAAAATGTGGCCGATCTCGATGCCGCGGGCCGACATCAGCGGGCCGGCACCGTCGGGGGACGGATCGCCGTCGCGGACCTCGGCGGCCTCGATGATGCTGTCGGCGGTGAAGTCACGGCCGGCGACCAGGCCGACGACGTGGCGGCCGGGCGCGTCGGCCCCGGTGATCCAGCTACTGCCGTCCACCACCCGCGGGTCGACCAGATAGCGCACGCCGTTGTCGGCCAGGGCCTTCGGACCGATGTACCCCTTGACCAGAAACGGGTAGGCGGCGAAGTCGTCGTCGCCGAGCAGCAGGTATTCGGCCGGTTCGAGCGCCGCGCCCAGCCGCTTCTCGTCGACCTCCCGGTCACCGGGCAACCCGATGCCCAGCAACTCCCAGTCGCCGCCGGGCCGGCGGATTTTGAGCAGGACGTTCTTCAGCGTGTCGGCGGCGGTGATGGTACGGCCTGCCAAACCGGCAACACCGGCGCCGTTGACCCAGTCGACCAGCGTTGCGATGGTCGGGGTGTCCCCGGTGTCGTACACCACCGGTTCGGGCAGCCCCTCGACGGGTTGCGGGTCCGGCCGCGCGGTGAGCACCGCCTCGACGTTGGCGGCATACCCAGACTCCGGGCACTGCACGAAAGTGTCCTCGCCGATCGGGCTCTCGGCCAGGAACTCCTCGGAGGCAGACCCGCCCATCGCGCCAGACTTCGCGGCCACGATGACATAACGCACGCCCAGCCGGTCGAATATGCGCCGGTAGGCCTCGCGGTGCGCGTGGTAGGCGGCCTGCAGGCCGGCGTCGTCGATGTCGAAAGAGTAGGAGTCCTTCATCACGAATTCGCGGCCGCGCAGGATGCCGGCCCGCGGACGGGCTTCGTCGCGGTACTTGGTCTGGATCTGATAGAGCAGCAGCGGGAAGTCCTTGTACGAGCTGTATTCGCCCTTGACCAGCAGCGTGAACAGCTCTTCGTGGGTCGGGGCGAGCAGGTAGTCGTTGCGCCGGCGGTCCTGTAGCCGAAACATGGTGTCGCCGTAGTCGGTCCAGCGGTTGGTCGCCTCATACGGGGCGCGCGGCAACAGTGCCGGCAGCAGAATCTCCTGACCGCCGATGGCGTTCATCTCCTCGCGCACAACACGTTCGATCCGGCGCAGCACCCGCAGCCCCAGCGGCAGCCAGCTGTACAGGCCCGGTGCGACCGGGCGGATGTAGCCGGCGCGGATCAACAGCCTGTGACTGGGGACCTCAGCGTCGGCGGGGTCGTCACGCAGGGTGCGCAGGAACAGCTGGGACATCCGGGTGATCACAGCGGGCCAGCCTAGCCGACCGGCGACACCCCTCCCCGTCAGCGAGCATGCATAAAATCGCACTCCGCGGCCGCTTCGAATGCGAGTTTGCGCATGCTGACCGGTCAAGTGAGTCAGAGTTCCCCGGCCTCCACCGCCTCGCGGGTGTGCTGGGCGCGCGCGATCTGATCGGCCGAGAATCCGATGAAAAGCGCCGCCGCGCCCACCAGTATCGCGATGGCGGCCACCCACAGCAGCGCATAGGTGTATCCGTATCCGAGCGCGTCGAGCTGGCCGGGGGTCATGTCCCCGACGGGACCGGTGGTACCGCCCAGGTACAGCGTGCGTGAGGTCTGTACCGCCTGGATGACCACCAGCACCACCGGGCCGCCGAGGTTGTAGACCATCAACGTGATCGCCGACACCGGGCCGATCTCGGCCGGGCCGACCTCGGCGAGCGCGCACAGCGGCAGGATCACCGCGATCACCCCGATGCCGAAACCCCCGATGACAACCGGCCAGAACAGGTCGGGAAAGTACGGGATGGCCCGCGTCAGGGTGGAGCCGTACAGCATCGCACCCAGCACCAAGACGCCGCCACCCATGATCAGCCAGCGCGGTGCGACACGCAGCGCCAGCCGCGCGGCCAGCGCGCTGCCCAGGCCGAACGCCACCGCGAACGGGATGAAGCAGAGGCCGGCCCGCAGCGCGGAATAACCGAGCACGTCTTGTACCAGCAGGCCGATCATCACCGTCAGCGTCAGCATCACCCCGCCGGCCAGGAAGAGCGACACGAACGTCATCACCCGGTTGCGGTCGTCGAACACCACGAACGGCACCAGCGGATTGACCGCCGTGCGCTCGACAGCGAAAAACACGACGAAAAACCCCGCCGCGGCGACACCTGCGCCGATCACCCACGGATCTAGCCAGCCCAGCGGCGGCCCCTGGGTGAACACCAGCACCGCGGCGGTGCAGGCGGCGGTGGCCAGCAGCGCCCCGGGAAGGTCGAGCCGAAGCCGTTCCCGGTAGGTCTCGGTCAGCTGCGACACCGCGATGGCAGCGATGACGATCCCGATCGGGATGTTGACCAGAAACGCCAGCCGCCACGACACCACCGTGACCGCGCCGCCGAGCACCAGGCCGAGCACCGAGCCCAGGCCCTGCATCGCGGCCGACACCGCCATCGCCCGGTTGCGGGCCTGCCCGACGGCATAGGTCGTCGCGATGAGCGCCAGGCCGGTCGGCGCGGCCACCGCGGCCCCGGTGCCCTGCACCGCCCGGGCCACGATCAACGTGGCGGAGTCGGTGGCCACGCCGCACACCAGCGACGCGATGGTGAAGACCCCCACGCCGGACACGAACGCCCGTTTCTGGCCGATAGCGTCGCCGACCCGGCCGCCGAGCAGCAGCAGACCGCCGAACGTCAGCACGTAGGCGGTGATCACCCAGCTCTTGGCCGCATCGGAGAAGTCCAGGTCGGCCTGCATCCGCGGCAGCGCCACCACCACGATGGTGCCGTCCAGCGTCGACATCAGCTGCATGCCGGTGATCGCCACGATCGCGATACCCAGCACGCTGGGCGACAGCGGCGGCCCGGTCGGCTGGGATCTACCGGGCGCGGCCATGAAACGCCAGCCTACCGACCGGGGCCGTCAAGCCCGCCAAGCTTCGCAGTGAGTTACAGCTCGCCGGCGTCCAGGGCGTCCTGAACTTCCTGCGCTTGCGCTACCTGCGCCGCGGTGTAGCGGATCAGAAGCGACACTGCGCCGACGACGACGGCCACCGCTGCCACCCACAGCAGGCCATAGGTGTAGCCCTGATCCAGCGCATGGTGCTGGGCGGTGTTCATGTTCTTCACCGGGCCGTTGGTGCCGCCCAGATACAGCGTGCGCGAGGTGATGACGGCTTGAATGACGGCCAGCACCACCGGGCCGCCCAGGTTCTGCAACATCAGTGTGATCGCCGAGGTGGGCCCGATCTGGTCCAAGCCCACGCCGGCGATCGCCGACAACGCGAGCGGAACGATGATCATGCCGATACCGATACCGCCGATCACGATCGGCAGAACCAGATTCGGGAAGTACGGTATGGCGGCGTTCAGCGTCGAGCCGTACAGCATCGCTCCCACCACCAAGACCCCGCCACTGAGCACTACCGCCCGCGGCGGGAACAACGACACCAGCTGCGACGACGCGCCCAGGCCGATGCCCATCGCGATGGCGAACGGGATGAAGCAGACGCCTGCCCGCAGCGCGCTGTAGCCCATGATGTCCTGCACGTACAGGCCGATGATCACGGTCAGGGTGAACATCACGCCGCCGGCCAGGAAAACGGCCGCGAAGGTCGCCAGCCGGTTGCGGTCGAAGAACAGGTTCAGTGGCACAACGGGGTTTTCGGCGGTGCGCTCCACCAGGGCGAATGCCACGAATGCGGCCGCCGCCACCACGCCTGCGCCGATAGTGACGACCGAAATCCAGCCCTGTTCCGGGCCGATCGAGAAGGTGAAAACCGCGGCGGTACATCCCAGCGTGGCCAGTACGGCTCCGGTGGCGTCCAGCTTCATCGGCTCTCGCTGGGTTTCGGCCAGCGCGGTGCGCGCCAGGTAGATCATCACCAGCCCGATCGGCACGTTCACCAGAAACGCCAGCCGCCACGACACCTCGGTCAGCGCACCACCGACCACCAGCCCCAGCACCGAGCCGATGCCGGTCA
>NZ_JBYCKY010000012.1:0-6710 GCF_057473605.1 Mycobacterium sp. TH-M82
CTCGCTGCGGCGGACCCAGGGCACCACATTGCCGTAGTCGAACCGGATCACCAGGCGCATCCGCATCGGCACTCGCCCGGACAACCCCTCCACCACCCGGACCAGGTCGGCCGCTTGGCCGCGCGGCGGCATGAAATCGGTGACCCGCACCGAACCCTCGGGTGTGTCCCACTCGGTGTCCATGATCAGCGTGTCGTCGCGGTAGCCGCGCCGGGTGGCCGGCTCAGAGGGGTAACAGGAGGCCGGCGCGAGTCGCCAGTGGCCCGCGGACTCGTCGTGCAGCAGCGCCGCGAAGCAGGAACCCGAATCGAACCGCGGCAGACACAGCCAGTCGATGCTGCCGTGGCGGCTCACCAGCGCCGCGGTGTGCAGGTCGCCGAGCAACGCATAGTCCTCTATCCGGGCCATCAGCTGTGACCTCCATTGCCGCTGAGTTCGATGACCACCTTGACGTCACCGTCGGCCGGTTGGAAGGCGTGGGCGGCCTTCGCCAGCGACACGCGCCGGGTGATCAGACCTTCCAGCCAGTCCTTGTCGGTTCGCGCCAGCACCTGGGCGCCCTGCCGGTAATGCCGCAGGTTGGCGTTGACCGAACCGACCACGACGTCGTTTTCCAGCACGATGTCGCGGTTCACCAGGCCTGCATCGACATCGAGGTGATGTCCACCGGACGACACGCCGGTCAGGCAGGTGATCCCGTAGGTTTCGGTGTGCATCAGCGCGCCGAAGACGAGGCTGCCCGCACCGGTGCCCTCGATCACCACGTCGGGCCGCAGCCGCTTGGCGACCGACTCGATGTCGTCGTGATGGTAGGTGGCGCCCAGCGACTTCACCAGCTCCGGTTTCGGACCGTCGGTCACCCGGTCCAGCACGTGGGTGTCCAGACCGCGCTGGACGCCGATCAGCGCCGCCAGCAACCCGATCGGCCCAGCACCGGTCACCAGCGCCCGCTTGGGTTCGAACCAGGCCCGTTCACCGATCCGCTGCACCTGCTCCCACGCTTTGCACACCACAGTGGTGGGCTCCAGCAGCATTCCGACGCGTTCCAGGGATGGATCCACCCGAACCGCGTAATCGGCCTCCACGCACCAGACTTGACTGCCGTACCCGTCCAGCTCCTTGATGCCGCGTTCGCGGTAGCGGCCGTTGCGGCACATGTCGAACTCGCCGTGCGCGCACGCCCCGCACGGTTCCGGGTCGGGACGACGCACCACACCGACCACTAGATCACCGGCCGCGAATTGACTCGACGACGGTGCCTGACGCACCCGGCCGAGCGATTCGTGGCCAAGCACCAGGCGTGACGAGCCGGGTGGCGCCCAGCCGTACTCGCCGGAGACGATCTCCTTGTCGGTGCCACACACCCCCATCGCGACGCCGTCGACCAGCAGTTCGCCGTCGGCCGGGACCGGGTCGGGCACGTCGGATACAGCCAGCGACCCCTTCCGGCCCGGCTCCACGGTCAACGCACGCATATCAACTCCTTACCTGGTTGTGGGGCAGGATGAATCGCTGTACCGCGTTCGCGAAGCCCTCGTCCTCGTTGGAGGTGGTCACGTGGCGGGCGGCCCGTTGGACCTGTTCGTCGGCGTTGCCCATGGCGATGCTCAGCCCTGACTGCGCGAACATCAGCACGTCGTTGGGCATATCGCCGATCGTGGCGATCTGCTCGGGAGAGATCTCGTAATGCTTTGCCAGGTAACGGACTACGCTGCCCTTGTTGGCGTCGGGGTGGGTGATGTCGGCGTAGTAGGGCTGCGACCGGGACGCCGAAACGTGATCGCCGAAGCGTTCGCGGACTGCGGCGACCGCGTTGCGGATCGCGTTGTGGTCGTCGGAGACCCCGACGATTTTCGCGACGTCGTCCGACACCGAGTCGAAGCTGTCTATCGGTGTCGGGTCGAACCGCACCGTGCGGGACTCGCGAGCCACGTGCGGCCCCCGCCGATCCAAGACGAACCAGTCCGTCCCCCGGTAGACCCACACGCTCATCCCGTGGCCGGTGAGCGCGTCGATCACCTCAGGTGCCAGGTCGTCGGGGATCGTCTGCTGCTCGATCACCGACATGTCGGGGTGAGCGAACAGTCCGCCGTTGAATGCCGCGAGGGGGGTGCTGATCTCCAGCGGTCCCACCAACATCGACATGCCGCGCGGCGGACGGCCGCTGGTGACGGCGAAAAGTATCCCGGCCGCCTTCAGCTTCGCCACTGCGGCGACCGACCGATCGGTGAGGACCTTGTCGCCTGTGACCAGCGTGCCGTCGACATCGGCGAGCAGCAGCTGTATCGATGGGGCGGTCATCTTTCCTCCAGGCTGCGCGCGGGCCGTTCGAAGTCGATCCGGTCCACCGACTGCCCGCGGCCCACCAGCACCGTCGCCACCACCTCGGGGCCGAACAGGCCGTGTTCGACGACACCGGGCGTGCCGGCCAGCCAGACGGCCAGTGCCCCCGGATCGGTGACCGGCCCGCGGTAGTCGGCGATCACCCCGCCGTCCGGGCTCGGCGGAACATCACGCAGCGACACCGGCGCGATCCGGCGCAGCGTCGCACGCAGCCCGAACGCCAGCAGCTCGAGCGGGACTGGCCCGCGCAGGGCATCGACGGGTTTGGACGAATCGGCGATGACGATGAAGCGATCCGCTGCCGCGGCGACGATCTTCTCGCGGGTATGCGCGGCGCCGCCGCCCTTGACCAGCCACCCGTCCGGGGCAACCTGATCCGCCCCGTCGATGGTTACGTCGAGATGTTCGATATCGTCCAGTGTCTCCACCTGCAGACCCAGCTTGCGTGCGGCCTGCTCGGTGCCGGGCGATGTTGCAGCACAACGGATATCAAGCGCGCGGCGCGCCAGCGCCGGGAGCAGAAACGCCACCGTCGAACCGGTGCCGAGCCCGACGGCCATGCCGTTTTCCACCAGCTCCGCCGCGGCCTGCGCGGCAATCTGCTTCTCTCGTTCGATGCTCATGGGCGGGTTTTCAGGGCCCGATAATGGCGAATGAGCGCGTTGGTCGACGAGTCGTGGCCGAGCTCCGGCTCGGTCGTGCTCTCCAATTCGGGGATGATGGCCGACGCCTGCACCTTGCCCAGTTCGACGCCCCACTGGTCGAAGGAGTCGATGCTCCAGATGGTGCCCTGGGTGAACACGCTGTGTTCGTAGAGTGCGACCAGTGCGCCCAGGATGTGCGGGGTCAGTTTCTCCGCCAGCAGGACGTTGGTGGGGCGGTTCCCTTCCATCACCCGGTGCGCCACCACCGCCTCGGGCGTCCCCTCCGCGCGGACCTCCTGCTCGGTCTTGCCGAATGCCAGGGCCTGCGCCTGCGCGAAGACGTTCGACGACAGGATGTCGTGATGGTTGCGCAGCGGGTTGAGGCTCTTGCCGAAGCCGATCAGGTCGACCGGTATCAGCGGAGTTCCCTGGTGGATCAGCTGGTAGAAGCTGTGCTGGCCGTTGGTGCCCGGCTCGCCCCAATACACCGGACCGGTCTGGTAGTCCACCGCTGCGCCGCCTAAGGTGACGTGCTTGCCGTTGGACTCCATCGTCAGTTGCTGCAGGTAGGCGGGGAAACGCTTGAGGTACTGGTCGTAGGGCATCACGCCGATCGACTGGGCCCCAAAAAAATTCACGTACCACACCGTGAGCAGGCCCATCAGCATCGGCAGGTTCTGCTCCGGGGGGGTGGTGCGGAAGTGCTCGTCCATCGCATGGAAGCCGGCCAGCAGCTCGCCGAACCGCTCGGGGCCCAGGGCCACCATCGTCGACAAGCCGATCGCCGAGTCCATCGAGTAACGGCCACCGACCCAGTCCCAGAAGCCGAACATGTTGGCGGTGTCGATGCCGAATTCGGCCACCCGTTCGGCATTGGTGGAGACGGCCACGAAATGCTTTGCGACGGCTGCGGCGCCGAGCTCGCCGACGATCCAGTCGCGTGCCGAGGTGGCGTTGGTCAGTGTCTCCAATGTTCCGAAGGTCTTCGACGAGACGATGAAAAGCGTTTCCGCCGCCGCCAGGTCCCGGGTCGCCTCCACGAAGTCAGTGGAGTCGACGTTGGAGACGAACCGGAACCTCAGGTTCCGGTCGGTGTAGTGGCGCAGCGCCTCGTAGGCCATCACCGGTCCGAGGTCGGAGCCGCCGATGCCGATATTGACGATGTTGCGGATCGGCTTGCCGGTGTGGCCCGTCCAGGTGCCGGAGGAGATCTTGGTGGCGAAATCGGCCATCCGATCCAACACCTCGTGCACCTCGGCGACGACGTCGACCCCGTCGACCATCAGCGAGGTGCCTTGCGGCATCCGCAACGCCACGTGCAGCACCGAGCGGTTCTCGGACACGTTGATCGGCTCCCCGGCGAACATCGCATCGCGGTGTCGCTCCAGCTCGGATTCCCGGGCCAGCGCAAACAGCAGGTTCAAGGTCTCCTCGGTGATCCGGTTCTTCGAGTAGTCGAGGTAGATCCCGGCGGCCTGGGCGCAGAACTGCTCGCCGCGGGTGGCATCCTCGGCGAAGAGCTCCCGCAGGTGGCGGCTCCCGATCTGGGGCTGGTGCTTTGCCAGGGCCGCATAGGCCGGGCGCTCACGCAACGGCGGAATCGACACGTTCCGTCTCCTCTCTTGGTTCGGTGGGTAGGTCAGGCGACCGTGGACTTCTGCGTCTCGATGGTGTTCACTACGTACCCTTGAGCTCCGTTCGCCGCATCAGATGGGCATGCGATAGCCGAAAAACTCGTAGTCCTCGTGCGATCCGCCCTGCCCCAACCCGAGGTGCGCGAAGCTTTCCACGAACTCAATCCGCTCGACCCACTTGACCTGCTTGAAGCCGATCTCCCGTTCGTTGCGCAGCCGCAGCGGCGCACCATGGGTTTCGTTGAGCGGTTTGTCGTTCATCTCGTAGGCGAGCAGACACGTAGGCTCGCGCATGTGCTCGATCTTGTGGCAGTCGTAGTACTTGCCTTCCGCGGGGTCGGCGCCCTCGTCCGCCATGGAGTAGAACGCCACCCAGCGCGCCGACGGCAACGGACGGACGATGCCGCAGATGTCCGACATGCGCACCCCACCCCATTTGGCCACACCCGACCAGCCCTGGATGCAGTAATGCTGGGTGATCTGTTCATGTTTGGGCAGGGCTCGAATCTCACTGTAAGAGAGGGTGATCGGGTTCTCCACCAGACCTTCGATGCGCAGCACCCATTGTGCCCAGTCGGTGGAGAGCAAATGGTTGTAGCGCTGCGAGGTGGGGATCCAGCCGTTCGGCCAGAAGTACGGGGAGATGTCTTTCTCCGGATACGTGGCTTTCGGATGTGCCCACTCCATGAACGCCTTGACCCAGCCGACAGTCCACCGGCCGACGATTTGGACCGCGCCGGGGTAGCGAATGGTGATCGGGGACGCGATCAACCACAAGACGACGATAATGGCCATCGCGACAAGGTAAATCGCCAGCGCCCAATATGATCGGGTGTCGGTGCCCAAGACGATGTGGTTCAGGTTCCCCACGAAGCCAGTGATGAACACCATCGCCGTGTGCGCGGCGATGAACACCACCATCCACAGCAGGATCGCGAAGTGAACGGTGCGGGCGACCTGCCGGTTGAAGACGCCCGCGCCGAAACCGAACCGCGCCGCGATCGCCGGTGCCTGCAACAGACCGGTGACGAACGCCAGCGGCGCGGCGACGAACACCGTGGTGAAGTAGGCGATGAGCTGCAGACCGTTGTAGTTGGTGAAACCTTCGTTGGCCGGGAAGTCCAGCGAGGCGTACTGCACTGCCGTGGATAGGGCATTGGGGAACACGTCGAAGGAACGCGGCACGATCCGCCGCCACTGCCCGCTGCCGAACATCAGCACATAGAAAACCAGCCCGTTGGCCAGCCACAGCAGATCGAAGCTGAAGTGCCACCACCGCGCCAGACCGATCGAGTGCCGAAAACCAGGTATGCCCAACCACTTCGGAAGAGCCACCGAATCGTCCTTCGCCGTCCACACGTGGGCGGCGTCGTCGGCGTTCATCCGGTTCGGCGGAACGGGATCGCGCATCCGAAACCACTCGGTGCCCGGCCGGCAGCCGGAGTTCAGATACAGCCGAGGGTGATCGGCGAAAATCTGCACCCCCGCCCGCATCAGGAACATCATGAAGACGATGTTGAACAGGTGCTGCCAGCGGAACCACGCCGGAAATCCGGCGGTGACAGCCGGTGCATATGTGGTCGATGTGCCGGGATAGGTCTCGATGAAGTTCTTCATCCAGTCGTACTGGCGAAGCTGCTGCGCCAACGCCACCAGGACCATCAGCCCGGCTAGGCTGATCGGGATCAGCCACAGGGTGCTGTACCAGCGGCGACCGACACGAACCTCCGGCACCCGCGCCTTTTCCTGCGGGATTCCACCCGCCCACTCGTTGAGGTCGATGTGGCGGTCGAATACCCGCCGCCGCTCACGCCGGGTGATCAGCGAGCCGGGGCGAACGGTCGCCGCCGGGTCGGCGCTGCGTGGCAAGCTGTCAGTCACGCCGTGGCACTGCCTTGCCCGGTGGCGGTGGGCTCAGCTCGAAGGGAACTCAAGTGTCATACCTCATCAAAGGAATGTACACCCCCGCAGGTGCATATCAAACAGGTTGGGAATAAATGCATTCCGATATCAATTGGCGAGCCGGGCATGGTGGTTAGCAAGTTCGATACGACAGTAGCGCATGGCACTCGGGGCCTCCGTCCGACGT
>NZ_JBYCKY010000013.1:0-2218 GCF_057473605.1 Mycobacterium sp. TH-M82
GAGTTTCGCAGTTTGATCAGTGTGACGGGCGTGATTGCTGAGGCGATTGTGACCTGATCGGCGTGTCGGCGTGATCCGCCCGTGATGATGACGAAGCATCGGCAGGTGAATCTTGCTCGCTCAAAAGTTCGAGACACCGCCGATGCTTCCGAGCCGACCTTACCGGCCTCGTGGCGTGAATTGCTGGAAACACTGCGCCCGGTGTTTCGCCGGTCTGCGACGTTCGGGTTGTTCACGCTGCTGGCAACCGGACTTGTCGCCCGTACGATGCGCCGCACCGTGGTGGGCATGCTCGCCGGGGCCGGGATGGCCGCGCTGGTGTCGTTTCACTCCGCGTGCCGGTTCTTCTCCCACTACGTCTGGGACACCGATCAGCTCGGGCTCGCGATCGCGCGGCTGATCGTCGACCGGGTGCTCGACGCGGATGCGGCGATCACCGTCGCCGTCGATGACACCTTGTTTCGCCGCTGGGGCAAAAAGGTCCACCACGCGTTTTGGACCCACGACGGCGCCGCGCAAGGACCAGCCAAACTCGGCCGGGGCAACCGGTGGGTGATCGCCGGGATCGTCGTGCGGCTGCCGTTTTGCAGCCACCCGATCTGCCTGCCGGTGCTGTTTCGGCTCTGGGCCGGCAAGGGCACCGCCTCCCCGGTCGAGCTGGCCGGTGCCATGCTCGCCGCACTCGCTGAAGCGTTTCCGCACAAGCAGATCCACGCCGTGGGCGATGCCGCCTACCACGGCAGGCCGCTGCTGGTTCCCGGCGTCACCATCACCACCCGGCTGCCGGCCAACGCAGCCCTGCACGCCCCAGCGCCGCCGCGAACCGGCCGCCGCGGCCGGCCCGCCAAGAAAGGCCGGCGACTGCCCCGGCTGGCCGAGTTGGCCACCACCGCAACCTGGCGCACCACCACGGTGAACCGCTACGGACGTATCGACACCGTGGCGATCGCTGAACGCGACTGCCTGTGGTACGGCGCGTTCGGTGACACTCCCGGCCGGGTGGTGCTGGCCCGCGAACCCGACACCGCCACCGGCTATGACCTTGCGGTGCTCACCACCGACACCACCACCACCGACGGCGCGGGCATCATCGCCCGCTACGCCGATCGCTGGTCAATCGAACCCGCCAACGCCACCGGCAAACAGCTCCTCGGGGTCGGCCAGGCCCGCAACCGCGTGCAACGTGCCGTGGAACGCACCGTGCCGTTCGGGTTTCTCGTGCAGACCCTGGTGATCATCTGGTACACCCTGTCCGGCTACCACCCCGACGACCTCACCACCCGCCACGCCGCCGAGCCCTGGTATGACCAGAAGACCGAACCCGCCTTCGAAGACATGCTCGCCAAGCTCCGCAGAACCCTTGTCGCAGCCCGAATTACCGGCGTTGGCCCAGCTCAACCCGACCCCCACAAATACCGAGACTACGAACTGGCCTGCGCCGCAGCCGCCGCATAACCGCGAAAGTCGAGCAAGGTGTTGATCCCTGATAACATGACACCGATTGTGCCCAAGGCAGATTCGACCGATCCGCAGTTCAGTGTGGGTTGGACGGAGTACTCGCAGTCCCGGGGATTCTTCACCGATCCGGCCCGGGTTCGTCACCCCCAGGACAAGCCGCGGGTAGAACGCATGGTCCAGTACGTGCGGGGCAACTTCTTCGCCGGCGAAGACTTCGCTGACCTCGCCGACGCTCAGGCCCGAGCCCAGGTGTGGTGCGCCGAGAAGGCCGGCCAGCGTATCCACGGCACTACCTGTCAGCGTCCGGCGGTGGTGTTCGCCGAGCGCGAGGCCGCACTGCTGCTGCCCGCCCCGGCAGTGGTCTACCAGGTGCCGATCTACGCTGAAGCCAAGGTGCACCGCGACTACCACATTCAAGTCGATCGGGCATTGTATTCAATCCCCGAACACCTTCGCGGGCAGACCGTTTCGGTGCGCGCCGACGGCGAGTTGGTCAAGGCGTTCCACCGCGGAAAGCTGGTCAAGACTCATCCCCGCCAACCGATCGGTGGGCGTTGCACCGACCCGGCTGATCTGCCCGCTGACAAGACCGGCTACGCGATGCGGGACCTGACCGCGCTGATCGCCACCGCCGCCGGGCACGGAGCCGATATCGGCATCTACGCCGAACGCCTGCTCGATCACCAGCTGCCGTGGACACGGATGCGCCAGGTGTACCGGCTGTTGGGGCTGGTCAAGCGTTACGGCGCGGCCCCGGTCA
>NZ_JBYCKY010000014.1:0-5397 GCF_057473605.1 Mycobacterium sp. TH-M82
CTTCGAGGCGCACGGTGCGGCCGGCTACGCCGTGCTGGAGCACACCATCGCCGCGCTGCGCGCCGCCGGGGTGTTGGTGCTGGCCGACGCCAAGCGCGGTGACGTCGGTTCGACGATGGCGGCCTACGCCGCGGCGTGGGCGGGCGACTCGCCGCTGGCCGCCGACGCGGTGACCGCCTCGCCGTACCTGGGATTCGGGTCGCTGTCACCGCTGCTGGAGACGGCCGCAGACCACGGGCGGGGGGTCTTCGTGCTGGCCGCCACCTCCAACCCGGAGGGCGTGACCGTGCAGAACGCTCTGGCAGCGGGGGCCGGTGGCCGCACGGTGGCCCAGACGATGGTCGACGCGGCGGCTGAGATCAACCGGGCCAACCGGGCTGACCGGCCGGAACCCGGCTCGGTCGGGGTGGTTGTCGGCGCCACCGCCGCGGATGTCCCCGACGTCAGCGCCCTGGGCGGGCCGGTGCTGGTACCCGGCATCGGTGCGCAGGGCGGACGGCCGGAGGCGCTGGGCGGCCTGGGCGGCGCCGTCCCGGGCCAGCTGTTGCCTGCGGCCGCCCGCGAGGTGCTGCACGCCGGTCCGGATGTCGACGCGCTGCGGGCCGCGGGGGAGCGGCTGCGCGATGTGGTGGCCTATCTGGTGCCCTGATGGCGCAGCGCGGCCGTCTTAGGCTGGCTTGGACACCTGCGCGCCAGACCGAGAGGGGCGATCCATGGCGGTGACCGACAAGCCCCGCACCGCGCCGCATGTGGTGGTGCTGGTCGGCGCCACCGGTGATCTGGCCCGTCGCAAGCTGCTTCCCGGCTTGTTTCACCTGTCGATGTCGCAGCTCGCGCCGGAACTGCGCATCGTCGGCACGTCCTTGGACGACGTGGACGACGCCGCGTTCCGCAAGCTCGCCGTGCGAGCCTGCGAGGAGTTCTCGCGCAGTCAGGCGTCTGTCGAAGAGCGTGATGCCTGGGCGCAGAATCTGACCTATGTGCCGCAGCGCAGCGGTCCCGGGGCACTGGCGGCAGCGGTGCGAGCGCAGACCGAGCAGTTGAGCGGCCCCGACGATCGGGTCCGGTTGCTGCATTACCTGAGTGTGCCGCCGGCGGCTGCGATCCCGTCGATCCGGATGCTGGCGCAGGCAGGCCTGGCCGCCGATGCCAGCGTGGTGATGGAGAAGCCCTTCGGCACCGACCTGAACAGCGCGGTGGCCCTCAACGTCTCGATCCACGAGACGTTCGACGAATCACAGATCTTCCGGATCGACCATTTCCTCGGTAAAGAGCCTGCGCAGAACATCCTCGCTTTCCGGTTCGGCAACGGGCTGTTCGAGCCGATTTGGAACCGTAACGTCATCGACCACGTCCAGATCGACGTCCCCGAGAAGCTGTCGCTGGAGGGACGGGCGGCGTTCTACGAGCAGACCGGCGCGTTCCGGGACATGGTGGTCACCCACCTGTTCCAGGTGCTGGCGTTCGTGGCGATGGAGGCGCCCACCGAGCTGGCACCCGAGGCGATCGGTGTGGAGAAGGACAAGGTGTTCCGGTCCATGGTGCCGCTGGACCCGCACAACGTGGTGCGCGGCCAGTACCGCGGCTACCGCGACGAGCCGGGTGCGGCGCCGGACTCGGACACCGAGACCTTCGTCGCCCTCAAGTGCGAGATCGACAACTGGCGCTGGGCGGGTGTGCCGTTTTATCTGCGGACCGGCAAGTGCCTGGCCGAGGGCCAGCGGATCATCTCGATCGCCTTCCGGGAACCGCCGCGGAGCATGTTTCCACCGGGATCCGGCGTCGGCGCGCACGGCCCGGACCACCTCACGTTCGATCTAGCCGATCAGGCCAAGCTGTCGCTGTCGTTCTACGGCAAACGTCCCGGGCCGGGGATGAGACTGGACAAGCACAGCATGCAGTTCGCGGTGGCCGACACCGAGTCCGCCGGTGACGTGCTGGAGGCCTACGAACGGCTGATCCTGGACGCGATGCGCGGTGACCACACGCTCTACACCACGTCGGAGGGGATCGAGCGGCTCTGGGAGGTTTCCGAGCCGCTGCTGGCTGATCCGCCGCCGGTGCGCGGCTACGACGCCGCATCGTGGGGGCCCAACGCCATCCACCAGCTGATCGCGCCGCACGCCTGGCGACTGCCGTTCGACCGGGTGTGGCGCGCCAGCAAGTGAGCCGCGACCTACTACTGAAAGTAGTTTTGTGCCGCACCCGCACAAATGCGCTGCTCGACATGCCTGGCGACACGCGCGACACGCAGGAACATCCGAAATCGGCGCCGTGGCGGCGAGCGGCCTCAGCCATCGCCGGCGAGCAACGAGCGGCCGTGCCGTATCCGGGCGTCGGAAGGGAACTGAAAATGGTTGTCGCACATTATGTTCGGCATCGAGCCAGTTTCTGCACGGGCACCGGGCGAACCGCCCGGGTGGGCCGTCGCCGGCGTCGCCGACGCGCCATCGACGGGACCGTATGCTGGGCCTTTGTGGCATGAACCGGGGGGTGGGGTTAGATTTCGTCAGACGGCGTGGGTACGGTCGTCGTCGCTGGCTGGAGCACCCGGCCGAGACAACCAAACATCGACGTCAGTCGATGATGACGAGACGGAGGAATCGTGGCTCTTCCCCAGTTGACCGACGAGCAACGTGCGGCCGCGTTGGAGAAGGCGGCTGCCGCACGCCGAATCCGGGCCGAGCTCAAGGACCGGCTCAAGCGTGGAGGCACCAATCTCAAGCAGGTCCTCAAGGATGCCGAATCCAACGAGGTCTTGGGCAAGATGAAGGTGTCCGCGCTGTTGGAGGCGTTGCCGAAGGTGGGCAAGGTCAAGGCGCAGGAGATCATGACCGAGCTCGAGATCGCGCCCACCCGCCGGCTGCGGGGCCTGGGTGAGCGTCAACGTAAGGCACTGTTGGAGAAGTTCTCTTAACCTGGCGGCCATGCAGGCCGAACGGTCGGAAGGGCGGGTAGTCGTCCTGTCCGGCCCGTCTGCGGTCGGCAAGTCGACGGTGGTCCGGTGCCTGCGGGAACGGGTGCCTGACCTGCATTTCAGTGTGTCGGCGACCACTCGGGCGCCGCGGCCCGGGGAGGTGTCCGGCGTCGACTACCACTTCGTGACGCCGGAGGAGTTTCAGCGGCTGATCGACGCGGGCGAACTGCTGGAGTGGGCCGACATCCACGGCGGCCTGCACCGATCGGGCACCTTGGCCGGGCCGGTGCGCGACGCCACCCGATCCGGGCATCCCGTTCTGATCGAGGTTGACCTGGCCGGAGCCCGGGCGGTCAAGGCGGCACTGCCGGAGGCCACCACGGTGTTCCTGGCGCCGCCGGACTGGCAGACACTGCAGGCCAGGCTCGGCCAGCGGGGCACCGAGTCGCCCGAGGCCATGCGTCGGCGGCTGGCCACCGCCCGTACCGAACTGGCAGCTCAGGATGAATTCGATGCGGTCGTGGTCAACGACCGGTTGGAGACCGTCTGCACGGAATTGGTATCCTTGCTGACACCAGCCGCGCCGGACACAGTGTGATCGACGTGATCGACCCGAACGGATTGACGTTTCGTCAATCCCGGCCCTTACCGCCAGGAGAAAGTCTCAAGTGAGCGCCCCGCAAGCCCATGCGTCATCGGCGCCATCGGTCGCCGTCCCCGATCCGCACGACCCGGCGTCGTACGGTGGCTACGACACACCACTGGGCATCACCAACCCGCCTATCGACGAGTTGCTGAAGCGTGCGTCGAGCAAATACGCGCTGGTGATGATCGCGGCGAAGCGGGCGCGGCAGATCAACGACTACTACAACCAGCTCGGTGAGGGCATCCTCGAATACGTCGGTCCGCTGGTCGAGCCCGGGCTACAGGAAAAACCGCTCTCGATCGCGATGCGCGAAATCTACGCGGATCGGCTGGAACATACCGAAGGCGAGCAGCAGGCGCAGGGATAGCAGGGGTAGCAGGGGTAGGAGCCTACCGGTGGATCTCAAGCGCATCGTCGTCGGCGTTTCGGGAGGCATCGCCGCATACAAGGCGTGCACCGTGGTCCGCCAGCTGGCCGAGGCCGGCCACCAGGTCCGGGTCATCCCCACCCAATCCGCGTTGCGGTTCGTCGGGGCGGCCACCTTCGAGGCACTGTCCGGACAGCCGGTGCACACCGGGATTTTTGATGATGTGCCGCAGGTTCCTCACGTGGTGATCGGCCAGCAGGCGGATCTGGTGGTGGTGGCACCGGCCACCGCCGACCTGCTGGCCCGCGCGGCTGCCGGCCGCGCCGACGACCTGCTGACCGCGACATTGCTCACCGCGCGGTGCCCGGTGCTGTTCGCCCCGGCGATGCACACCGAGATGTGGCTGCATCCCGCCACCGTGGCCAACGTGGCCACGCTGCGGCAGCGCGGAGCGGTGGTCCTAGAACCGGCGTGTGGGCGGTTGACCGGAACCGACAGCGGAGCCGGCCGGTTACCCGAGGCCGAGGAGATCAACGCCTTCGCGTCACTGCTGCTGGAGCGGCCCGACGCCATGCCCTATGACCTGGCCGGCCGCAAAGTGCTGGTGACCGCCGGCGGCACCCGCGAGCCGATCGATCCGGTGCGTTTCATCGGCAATCGCAGCTCGGGCAGACAGGGCTACGCCCTGGCGCGGGTGGCGGCCCAGCGCGGTGCCGACGTCACGCTGATCGCCGGGCACACCGCCGGCCTGATCGACCCGGCCGGAGTCGACGTGGTGGCGGTCAGCTCGGCCCAGCAGCTGCGCGACGCGGTGTCCAAGCACGCACCCGACGCGCACGTGCTGGTGATGGCGGCTGCCGTCGCGGACTTCCGGCCGGTCCGGGTGGCGCCGGCCAAGATCAAGAAGGGCACCGATCGGCCGCCGACGATCGAGCTGGTGCGTAACGACGACGTGCTGGCCGCCACGGTACGCGCGCGCACCGACGGTCTGCTGCCCAGGATGGCCGCGATCGTCGGGTTCGCCGCCGAGACCGGCGACGAGCACGGCGACGTGCTGTTCCATGCCCGCGCGAAGCTGCGCCGCAAGGGCTGCGACCTGTTGGTGGTCAACGCCGTCGGCGAGGGCCGGGCGTTCGAGGTGGACAGCAACGATGGGTGGTTGCTGGCCTCCGATGGCACCGAATCCACCCTGGAGCACGGCTCCAAGACGCTGATGGCCAGCCGTATCGTGGACGCCGTCGTCGCCTTTCTGCACGGTCACGACGGGTAGCTGGTCGGCCGGGGTGGAACCGGTGGCGATACGATTTGTCGGGCTAACTTTCGACGTGCGGGAAGGACGAGCAAGGATGGCAAGGATGGCAAGGGTCGCACTGTGAGCGAAAAGGGTCGGCTGTTCACCAGTGAGTCGGTGACCGAGGGACACCCCGACAAGATCTGCGACGCGATCAGCGACTCCGTGCTCGACGC
>NZ_JBYCKY010000015.1:0-6461 GCF_057473605.1 Mycobacterium sp. TH-M82
ACACCGTCCTGTCGGTATGCCTTGATATACCGTTCCAGACTCCGTTGTCCGACAGGGGTTTTGGCTGCCGCCAACTCGGATACCTTCGCGGCAATGCGGTCCTTCAGTGGAAGTTTCGAGTCGTACTCACGGCGTATCGGCATCGACGAATGTTCATCGAGCCCGTCGAGCTCCGCGGGGGGCCTACCGGTTAGCACTTCAACAATGTGGCGGCGAAGGAACAGTACGCGTTCGCGGGCAGCAAAATCCAACGTCTCTAGCACTGCGACCGAATCAAGTCGAGGTAGGCGGTCGGGGACGTCGGGAAGGAAGCTCTCGTCACCGAGGAGTTCCGCTACGCCGATCTTCCGGATCCGACCTGACACAAGTTCTTTCAGCGCCAGTTGCGGCCCATCCTGCGCGACGACCTGCCATGTCTGTCCGTCGTAACTCAGCAAGTCGAAGAGCCGAACCGCCTTCATGCCCACACCTCGCTGGACATCGAGAGCGGTCGGGTCAGGTCCGCGGACAGCTTTCTGCGCCATATCAGGTGCAGCACATTTGCGGTGGTGAGTTCGACGCTCCGGCCTGTACGCGCGCTGGCTACGCCAAGACCAACCCCAAGTGGCACCGGAGTCGCGAAACAGTCCTTGATCGACTCTTGGACCACCGCCGGGGGAGCATTGCGGTCCTGCCGATATCCGGCAAGCCAGCGCAGGTTGTGGGCGAGCTCGGGCTGCAGACCCGTGAAGACCTCGTATTCCCAGCCGATTTCATCACAGACTTCGCGCGTCAACGTGGACTGCTCGGCGTGCTTCTCTGCTACCTTCGAGCAGCGTACGTCGATTAAGCGGCCAGCACCGCTGGCAAGTCGAACGAAGAAATCCGGGACGTGGTCCCGGTTACCCCGTGTGGCTCGTGGCCATAGCAATGCCAGCGGCTGCGCTGCTATGGCGACAATGTCGGACGCGTTGTCGGCTGCCAGCAGATACTCGCGCTCGAGGAGCGACTCGAACTCTACGTGCGCACGGTTTGTGCTGGACCAGTACATGCCTTCGTAGTTGCGCTTGCCCGGCCAGGAGAAGAATTCGCGGATCGGGGTCGTGCGCTCCAGAAGTACCGATCCCGCGTCCGGCGACAAGGGGTGGTTTTGGGTGTCGCCGTCGACGCAGGCCAACAACCGCGTCACGTCGGTCACGTTCCGCGGTAGTGAGCGCAGGCGTGGAACTGCCACCTAGACCCCCTTCAACCACCTGCTACGGACGGTACCGCTGAGGTCTGACAGTAACCGCCAGTTCCACTGAGAAATCCGCGACACTCCGAACTCCGCCAGGTCTATTGCGAAAACCGCCAGATATATCGAGACCGGACAAGTCACACGGCGTGTTCGTGATTCATCTGATGAAAACCGAGTACTTTACTTGACATAATGTTGCTTATCGGTACTTAACCGTTGCGAGTTATATTGTGTCGCAGTGGATTTCGGGAGCTTAGAGGTCCAGCATGTCGTTTTGCAGTTGATCTCCGACTTTTTCACCATTTCGCCGACCGGCGCACGGAGTTTTCCAGCCCTTCGCCTACCAGGTTGTGCATCTTGTGATGCTTCCGAGTTGGTGGCGTGAATCGGATTTCGCACCAAGTCCGGCAGCGCGCCCACCCACGGCACGCTCGCCCAACCCGCGCCCTTTCGTCACTGTGACGTATTGATGATAGTGGCGGCTTTGCGGGAACCAATAGTTCGCATGCGTAGAAGTCGAATCAGTCTGTTGAATCAGCTTCCCAGAATGCGATTTCCGTATCTGGTAGCGGTTCATCGAAATCTTCTGAGAGATGGATATCTGGGAGCTGTCCAAATGTTCGCACCGGTGGCTTTGGGTCTGACGCTGGTTCATCGCTGGCCGGTCCCGTCGTCATCCCCTGTCGTTCGGATGGGTCCGAGAATTCATGGTTCGTTGCCGGCGGTTGGTTGCACATTCTGAGAAACCCGAAATTCTTCCTTGTAACGTTTGGCGGTACCCAGCGTAATCCTTTTGTCACTGTGACGCTTTCGGCTCTGTGGCGTCCTCTCGTGGTTCGTGCTCCTGTATCTCAATGCGTGCGCCATCTCACTCGGTGGCGATCTCGGTCTCGATAGGAATCCGCAGTTGGGTCGCGATCGGCGTGTACAAGTCGACACCCTGCTCGGGGGTTCTGAGCGACAAGATCACCGAATAGCGCACAGGCACATCAATCCGATCCTGCCGCCTGTTGTTCTTCCACCACCCTCCCGCGGGGTAGACGGCCACTGAATTACAGTGCGCGAGTTCGCTTCCGGTGCCGTGCCACTCATCTTGGTGCAGCGATCCAAGATGGCGCTGACGTTCCCCAAGGAGCCACCTCGCGGAGGTTGTTCCCGCACCGGACCTGCCATCCTCCTGAAGTTGAGCATTTCGGTTGATTCGAGCGACGAACTGCTGACGCGTCTCCAACTCCCCTTGCAAGTCGAACCGGAGCATGTGAGACGCGTAGGCATACCGCTGCCGCCACCCACGTCGCGACGCTGACGGCTCGATGAAGTACGACAACGTGATCCGCAGCCGAACCGGCGCAGCCCCAAGCTCTTCAAGGGCCTCTGTAGGCCATGGAAGCGTGTGCAGCCGGAAGCGCCGCATCGAATAGCTGCTGCCATCGAACGGCACGAACTGATCCTGAGTGACCAGGGTGACTGCGCGCCGGGATGAGTTGAGAACGGAGTCCTCTGCCGGCACGCCCCAGCCGTAGCGCCGGAGCTGTTCGAGGCGAATGGCTTTGGGCTGGTCAGCCTCGACTTTGTGGGCCATCGCTGGAGTCCATTCCGCCTCATGGGTCAGGAGGCCTCGGATCGACTCCGGCCAGTAATCGGCGTATCGCTCCATCACCAATGCAGCCAGACGTGCCGCTTGAGCGGTCGCGGCGCTCGTGGCGTTGGCGGAGGCCAGGGCGACGTTGTTGTTGTTCCCTGTCGACCGTAGAGACAGGCCGGGGAGCTTGGTTTCGAACATCTGGGCGCCGTCTGTGAGGACGTTGCCGCCCTCCATACAGATGTCAGGCTTGATGGGCGCGCTGCGGTGTCGAAACAACATCGAAGTTCGGCTGTGGGGCGACAGATCACCAGGCTCTGCGAGTGGTGTCCAACCTGCGTACTGAGGATGCTGCGGCGCCTCAGTCAAGTTGGTGAACGCGCCAACCGTCAACACGTTCCATGCCTGAGCGGGATCCTCGATCGCAGCAAGGTCGGAGTTGTCGGCGTGTTCCATCATGTAGGAGTCGACGTTGCCCGCAGCGACGACGATGAGACGCGCGACATCGGGATCCGGCTCCGAGATGAGTCGGAAGTGGTCACCGTCGCGAGTGGTTTCCGTGCCGACAGCAAGGGCATCGATGGCGGCGGACCACAGCGTGGGGTCTCCGGGGTTGTCAGGCTTGGTACTCAACGTGAGGGCGAATACGCGCCGACGTGCAGCAGTGATTTCCGGGAGTGCAACCGCTTGGATCGTGGCGCTCCCGTAGTCCAAGGGATCGATCTGCGCCTCGTCGGGACCCGGCTTCATTCGCACGGACTCCAGACGATGCCGGAGCTGAACGGGGTCGTTGCTCTGCAGCTCCGCGTCTAGCCGATCACCGAATAGCGCCAGGCCAGCCATCGAGGTACCGTGCCCGCGCGGATCCATGTCCGCTCCCGACGCGCCGACGACGGTGTGTAGGTCCTCCGGCGCAAGGGATGCTTCGATCAGAACGTGGCTGCGCAGCACACCGGTGTCCAAATGGCACACCGCAGGTGCGCTACCCTCGGCGGAACTCAAGCGTTCGACCAGGTCTTGGACGTATTCGTCCTGTTCAGCGGGAGGAAGGTCCTCGATCGTCTCGATGAACTCCGGCCTGCGGATCTCCGCCAGAGGCACGAGTGTGAACGGCAGCGGTTCGAGTTGGCTCCAAGTAGCCTCGACCCACACCACGAAGCGGTCACGGAACTGGATCGACCGAGGCAGCATTCGAAGCTGGTACACGTTCACGAACCCGTTGATGGCTTCAATATCGCCACCCGAGGTGTCGAGCCAGAGCTCCCACCAGTGCTGCCCCCGCTGCGGTGGTTCACCGTCTGACGTCCAGAGATCAGCGAGAACGGCTTTGCGGATCCGGGAGATGTTGGCGACGAGGTCTTGGTTCGGCGGCTGCCCAGTCTTGGTGAGGCCATTGAGATAGTCCTCGAACAGCTTCATGAACGCGGCGCGGTGCGCATCTGCCACCCACACCGTCGCCCGTTCTGGGGCGGTCTCCGTCGCTGGCCGGACCGACAACAGGAGCCAGCGAGGCTGCTTCGGCTGTTTCCGGTGGGTGGTCATCCGGTTCAGCGACTCAAGTTTCAGGGGATACGACGCGCCCTCGCCTTCGAGGACGATGATTGTTCCCTGCGAGGTGAGCTCATCGTCGGCGAGCTGGAAGTCCCCGCGTTCGCCATCAAGTTCACCGAACGTGTCGGACAGCTCCTGATTGCGCGCAGCTCCGTGAGTACCGCGGTTGACTGTTCGGCGCTTGAATCCCCCACCGCCGCTGTCTCCGGAGTAGCGGTCGAAGCTCTCAGCTGTGGCATATCCCTGGACGTAGAGGTGGTCGAGTGCGTGGTCCTGGTCAGCCAATAGCGGCCGATCGCCGCGCGTTCAACGCTGCGATGAGATCGTCGCGCTCCACCATCGCATCACCTCGCATTAGGACCGCCTTGGCCGCCGATTCCGCAGCCTTCACCAGGTCCGCATGACTTAGTCCGTCCGTGTACTCGCCTAGCTTGGCCAGGCTTGCCCGCTCAACCAGCGAGCCCAGCCGGGCACGCATCACCGCGGTGGCTTGCCGAGCGTCGGGGAGTGTGTAGTCCAGCACCGCGTCGAAGCGCCGGAACAGCGCCTTGTCAAGGATGGATCGGTGGTTCGTGGCTGCGATCACGATCGATTCGGGGCTGGAGTTCTCGAGGAATACAAGAAACGAGTTCAGTATTCGGCGGGCCTCGCCGACGTCGTTCCCTGAGCGGTCCGCGCCGAGCGCATCGAACTCATCGAAGAGGTAGACGCCACGTTCCGCAGCAACGGCATCGAATACGATGCGCAGTTTCGCCGCAGTCTCACCCATGAACTTGCTGAGCAGACCATCCAAACGGACGGTGTACATCGGCAGGGCCAGCTCGGTGGCGAGGACCGATGCGGTCATCGTCTTGCCGGTTCCCGGCGGCCCGACTAAGAGTAGGCGGTGCGATGGCGCGAACCCATGCTCAAGCAGATTCTTCCGCTGACGCTGCTCGGCGAGCAACTGCTTGATTTGAGCGGTCCGTTCCGACGGCGCCACCAGTTCACGCAGGTGAACCTGTGGATGCGATGCTTCGACCAGCTCGGCCAACTCGCCACGAACTCGTGGAAGAGCAGTGACGTTCGCAAGGGGAGCGCGTTCACGCGACGCGTCTACTGCTTTTTTTATGTCGGCGGCCAGGACGTGGTGCCCCTGCCGGGCCTCGCGCGCCGCGATCTGCAGTGCGACGGAATAGAAGGCGGCGTCGTCGCCGGCAGCGTGATTGCGAACCATCGCGGTGATGTGCTCGCCGAGGCCAGCCATGACGCCTCCCTTCTGGCGGAATGTGCTGCGTAGCGTAGATCGTACGGTCTGACGCGGTCTGCGACGTCGATACCTCGCCGAGTAAGTCCGTGCGGCATCAAGCCGGAGGAAGGATTTCCACGGCTGCTCGCGGCGCTCCCGCGGCGGCAGCCGCATGCATCTGGTGTCAGGAAATCAGGGGAAGCGCTGCCTCGATGATCACCTTCCCGACCTCGGTGCCAGCCGCGGTCGCGATCGAAGTCATCGCCGCGGTAGCCAACGTCTTGAGCCGACCCGGGGACGGGGCATCCGCGTTCGATTCACTGCGGATGGCCGACATGAGCTCTTCGGCTGCGGCGCGGGCCTGCTCATCTGTGACCGCGGCCAGGCCCTGTTCGATCGCATCGGCGAGGGCGCGCGCTTGTTCCACCTTCTGTCGGACGTTGACAGTCTGCCTGGCGCCGGGACTGTTGAACGCGACGGCGACACCGCTGCTGCCCTCGATGTGCAGGTACGGGCTCTGCACCTCGGCGACGCCGGGAAGGTCACGCACCGACTTGCCCGACGCCGCGTACTTCTCGCCATAGGGGGTCTGCGTGTGATCACCTGAGTTGGCCCCAGTTGGGTCGTTTTTCTGCATGAATTTTGGCTCCACCTGGGCGGTGATTAGCTGCACGGTGGGCTCAGCGTGTCGTCGCGAAAATTGGCCCCACCCGGGATGCGATTTACACGTCAGTCGTCATCGGCGTGGAGGTTCGGGAAAGGCACGGTCGAAGGTGGAACTGGTCGAACAGATAAGGCGTGACAGACGGGTCGAGGAGCTGTCGAACCCCGAGTTGGCTCAGCGGCATCGGGTTCATCGGCGCACGGTCCGCCAGGCGGTGGAC
>NZ_JBYCKY010000016.1:0-1085 GCF_057473605.1 Mycobacterium sp. TH-M82
ACGAGATGCACACCCTGCACGAGCGCGGGTATTCACAGGGCGACGCCTACGGCAATGCGATCATCAACACGCTGCTGCTCTACATGGAGAATCACCGCGACGAGCTGGTGGTGTTCGGCGCCGGTTACGCCAAGGCGATGGACCGGATGTTGGAGGTGAATCAGGGCCTGCGGCGCCGGTTTTCGACGGTGATCGAGTTCTACAGCTACACCCCACCGGAGTTGATCGCGCTGACCCAGTTGATGGGCGCCGAAAACGAGGACGTGATCACCGACGAAGCGGCCGATGTTCTGCTGCCGTCGTACACGAAGTTCTACGACGACGAGAGCATCTCCGACGACGGTGATCTGATCCGTGGCATCGACGTGCTGGGCAACGCCGGGTTCGTCCGCAATGTGGTGGAGAAAGCGCGCGACCATCGCAGTTTCCGTCTCGATGACGCGGACCTGGACGCCGTACTGGCCGACGATGTCACCGACTTCAGCGAGGATCAACTGCGGCGGTTCAAGGAACTGACCGGCGACGACCTGGCCGAAGGCCTCAGTGCCGCGGTGGCCGAGAAGAAAAGCACCTGAGCCGCCCTCACAGCAAGTCTCCAGCACGTTCCGAGCCGATTGGCGGGTTACCCGTTTGTGACTAGAATCGAAGAAAATCCTTTTGGGGAACTGCAAGAAAACGTTGATTTCGCAGGCATGCCAGCGGTTCATGACTGGTTTGGGTGCAACTCCCAGATGATCCACCAGCAGGTTTAGGTTCATCGCGCCCCGGCACGACCAGCCGCGACGGAGCGCCGGCAACCGGGGCAACCTCAGCGCTGGCTCGCGGCTCGCCACGATATCGTGTACCGGCACTCAAGGGGGGTGTCGGAAAACAATTCGTGCGGCGGCTGATCGAGCGGAGGTGTAAGGACGTGGATTTCGGAGCGTTGCCGCCGGAGATCAACTCTGGGCGAATGTATTCCGGCCCCGGCTCGGGACCACTGCGCGCAACATCGGCCGCCTGGCGGGGACTGGGCGCCGAATTGGGGTCGACGGCGTCCAGCTACGGCACGGTGATATCGGGGCTCACCGCCGGATCGTGGTCGG
>NZ_JBYCKY010000017.1:0-19143 GCF_057473605.1 Mycobacterium sp. TH-M82
CATATCGACATGCGTTGGATCACATCTGCGTTGACCGAAGTCGAGTTGCCGAGAGCTGTTCGGGCCGTCGCACCAGAGGGGCTGCCTGAAGTACCGACGGTGCTGGCCAGGTTGGACCGCTTTGAAATCGATTCAGTCATCCGCTCGACGGCAGCAGCCTACCCCGATGCCGCAGTGCGCTCACTGGACGCGGTGCACCTTGCCACTGCTCAAACCGCGGGGGCAACGGCGCCGTTGGCCGCGATGGTCGTGTACGACAAACGCCTCGCCGCCGCCGCCAGCGCTCTCGGGCTGCCAGTCGTAAGCCCGGGCGAAGCGTTATGAAACCGGGCGTTCGACCTCGGCGCCGAACGGCACAAGCACTACCGGCCCGGCACCTGGCTGCCGCACTGTTCGCTGGCGCCGCGAGCAAGACTTAACGAGCTGCGGCTGGTGGCCATGGCGGTGTTCGACATGGTGCCGCTGCGAGCCCGGCTGGATCGCGCCGCCCTGGTGAACAGCGCAACAGGTGAAATCTTCCCGCTGCCATCACTACTATGACATTCAGGTAAACAAAAGTCGCATATTAAGGAAGAAAGCTTATCCTGGATCGATCGATCCACGGATTGGCTGCCTAATGATGACGACGACAACCGCGTGCCGAACGTGTGGCACTGAATCACTGGAGAACGCGCGCTTCTGCCACTCCTGTGGTTCCCCGATGACTGTGGTCACCAGACCGGCCGAGTTCAAGCAGGTGACGGTGTTGTTCGCCGATGTGGTGCATTCGATGGACATTGCCGCGGCGGTGGGTGCCGAGCGGTTGCGGGACATCATGGCCGGGTTGTGCGACCGGTGTGCGGCGGTGGTGCAGCGCTATGGCGGCACGGTGGACAAGTTCACCGGTGACGGGATCATGGCGGTGTTCGGGGCGCCGGTGGCGTTGGAGGATCATGCGTTACGGGCGTGTCTGGCGGCGTTGGAGATCCAGCGTGAGACCGCGGCGATCGGTGATGTTGGGCCGCAGCTGCGGGTTGGCCTGAACTCAGGTGAGGTGGTCGCCGGCGAGATGGGGTCCGGGCCGGGCAGTTACACCGCGATCGGCGAGCAGGTCGGTGTGGCGCAGCGGATGGAGTCGGTGGCGCCGCCGGGTGCGGTGATGCTCGGTGAATCGACGGCACGCTTGGTCGAGGGCTGGGTGGTGCTGGCTGAGCCGGAGTTGGTGCAGATCAAGGGCGCCGACGATCCGATGTGGGCCCGTCGTCTGCTGCGGGTGGAATCGCACCACGAGGCGATTGCAGATCGGGAGGTGAGCCTGGTCGGTCGGCGCTGGGAGCTGACGGCCATGGAGGCGATCTTGGAGCGCGCCATCGGCGGCAGCGGTGCTGTGGTAGGCGTGGTCGCACCACCCGGGATCGGCAAAAGCCGCCTCGTTCGTGAAATTGCTGCGATGGCCGCCGACCGCGGTGTCGAGGTGTTCACCACCTTCTGCGAGGCCCACGCCAGCGAGATCCCGTTCCATGTGGTGGCGGCGCTGCTGCGCGCGGCCATCGGGGTGGCCGACCTGGGCCGCAGTGCTGCCCACGCGGCGCTACGAACCCGACTGCCCGACGCCGACGAGCAGGATCTGCTGCTGTTCGACGGTCTGCTCGCTATTGCCGATCCCGACGTCGAACTGCCCCGCATCGATCCCGATGCGCGGCGGCGGCGATTGACCGCGCTTGTCAATACGACCACGCTCGCTCGGACGTCACCGAGACTCTATGTGATCGAGGGCGCGCACTGGATCGACGAGGTCAGCGAGTCTATGCTCGCCGACTTCATGGCTGTGATCCCGCAAACCCCGTCTCTGGTGGTGATCACCTACCGGCCCGAATACCACGGCGCGTTGTCCCGGCTGGACGGTGCTCAAATTATTTCGCTTGCCCCGCTGAGTGATTCGGAGTCGTCGGCGTTGATTACCGAGCTGCTTGGTGCGGATCCGTCGGTGGGCGACTTGGCTGGTGTGATTGGCGAGCGTGCTGCCGGGAATCCGTTCTTTGCCCAGGAGATTGTGCGTGATCTGGCTGAACGCGGCGTGCTGCAGGGACAGCGAGGCGCCTACCTGCTTACCGGTGCGCCCGACGAGGTGAGTGTGCCGGCTACCCTGCAGGCCACCATCGCGGCCCGTATCGACCGGGTTGCGCCGGCCGCTAAGCAGACGCTGCGCGCAGCTGCGGTGATCGGGTCGCGGTTCAGCACCGATTTGCTGGTCGATCTGGGCATCGACCCGGCGTTCGACGAGCTCATGCAGGCCGAGTTGATCGATCAGGTCGGGTTCACCCCGCACGCCGAGTACGCCTTCCATCAGCCGTTGATCCGCACTGTGGCCTACGAATCGCAGCTCAAGTCCGACCGCGCCGTGCTGCATCGGCGCCTCGCCGCCGTCATCGAAGCCCACGACCCGGGTTCGGCCGACACCAACGCCGCGCTGGTCGCCGAGCATCTAGAAGCCGCCGGTGACCTGCGGGACGCGTACTCGTGGCACATGCGCGCCGGCGCCTGGTCGACCAACCGCGATATCGCCGCGGCGCAGGTGAGCTGGGAGCGGGCCCGCCAGATCGCCGACACGCTGCCCGACGATGACCCGGACCTGCTGGCGATGCGTATCGCACCGCGCACGCTTATCTGCGCCAACGGCTTCCGGAGCCAGGTTACTGTCGCCGGCGCCAGGTTTGACGAGTTGCAGCAGTTGTGCTCGGCTGCCGGGGACAAGGCGTCCCTGGCCATAGGGATGGCCGGGCTGGTCGGCGAACATTATTTTCACGGCCGGATGCGTGCGGCTTCGACGCTGGCCTCCGAACACCTGGCTCTTGTCGAGTCGATCGGCGATCCGACGCTGACGGTCGGGCTATCTATCGCATCGATCGCAGTCAAGGTCGCGACCGGTGAGATGGTGGAGGTGCTGCGGTGGTCGCAAGCGGTCATCGACCTCGCCGAGGGCGACCCCACCAAAGGGAACTTCATTATCGGCTCACCATTGGCGCTCGTCCTGGCTTCCAGGGGTTTCGCCCGCTGGGCGTCGGGCCGCACCGGATGGCGGGAAGACTTCGGCCATGCCATCGCGATGGCGCGCAGATCCGACGCGCTGTCGTACGGAATTTGTGTTACCTGGACGTACGGCGCGGCGATCGCTTGTGGAGTGCTTCTGCCCAACCCCAACATACGGCGGGACATCGATGAAGCATTGAGCATCGCCAATCGGTCCGCTGACGACATCACTCGGGGCTTCGCTCTGTATTCGTTGATAACAGCTCTGCTGTACCAAGATTCACCGGAAGAGGAACGGGTGCTGGAGCTGCTCGAACAGCTTCGCGAGATGTGCGCGCACGGCCGCTTCTACTCGTCGGAGATTCGTGGTATCGACATCTGGACTGCGCTTGCGTTGGGCAGGCGCGGAGACCGCGATCATGCGATACAGCTGGCTGAGGGCGCGCTCAACGACAGTTTTGCTGCCAGGCAGCTCGGATACTGCGCTGTAGCGGCTGGGATTTTGGGTGAGCTGCTCGTTGAACGCGGCGGGAGTGAAGACCTGGATGAAGCCCAGGCGGTGATCGACCGTCTGGCCGCCGCTCCGCTGAGCGACGATTATGTGTTGCGAGACCTCATCTTGTTGCGGCTGAGGGCGCTGCTGGCGCGGGTGAACGGCGACGAGGTGGGTTACCGAGATTTCGCGGCACGTTACCGCACGATGGCGAATGATCTTGGTTTCGAGGGCCATATGGCGTTGGCGGAGGCGATGACATGACGGCATGCGTGGCATGTGGTACCGAGTTGCAGCAGAACGCGAAGTTCTGTTTCGAGTGTGGTGCGCCGGTCACTAATGCCACCAGGCCTGCTGAGTTCAAGCAGGCGACGGTGTTGTTCGCCGATGTGGTGCATTCGATGGATATCGCCGCGGCGGTGGGCGCTGAGCGGCTGCGCGAGATCATGACCGAGCTGTTCGGTCGGTGTGCAGGGGTGGTGCAGCGCTATGGCGGGACGGTGGATAAGTTCACCGGCGACGGCATCATGGCGGTCTTCGGTGCGCCGATGGCTTTGGAGGACCATGCGTTGCGGGCGTGCCTGGCGGCGTTGGAGATCCAACGCGAGACCGCCGGGAGCGATGGGGTCGCGCTTCAACTGCGGGTCGGCCTGAACTCCGGTGAGGTGGTCGCCGGCGAGATGGGGTCCGGGCCGGGCAGCTACACCGCCATCGGCGCCCAGGTCGGCATGGCGCAACGGATGGAGTCGGTGGCGCCGCCGGGCGGGGTGATGCTCAGCGAATCGACCGCGCGGTTGGTCGAAGACGTCGCCACGTTGGGCGAGCCGGAGTTGGTCCAGATCAAGGGCGCCGCCGACCCGGTGCGGGCGCGGTGGCTGTTGGCGGTGTCTTCGGAGCGTCGACACACCGGCCGGCAGGATCCGTCGCTGGTGGGCCGTAGCTGGGAAATGGGCGCGCTGACCGGCATCCTGGAGCAGGCGATCGGCGGCAGCGGGTGCGTGGTGGGTGTGGTGGGGCCGCCCGGTATCGGCAAGAGCCGCATTGCCCGCGAGGTGACCGCCCTCGCGCAGGGCCGCGGCGTCGAGGTGTTCGCGACGTATTGTGAGTTGCACGCTAGCGAAATCCCGTTCCACACGGTGACCTCGTTGCTGCGCACCGCATGGCGGGTCAGCGGCGTTGCCGACGAGGTGGCGCGGGCCCGGGTCCGACAGCGCGCGCCTGATGCTGATCCGCAGGACCTGCTGCTGCTCGATGACCTGCTCGGCATTGGAGAGAGCGGGGTCGCCCTGCCCGCTATCGATCCCGATGCCCGGCGCCGGCGGCTGACACGGTTGGTCAATACCGTCTCGCTGGCGCGCACCACGCCCGCGGTCTATGTCGTGGAGGATGTGCACTGGATCGACGAGGTCAGCGAGTTGCTGCTGGCGGATCTTCTCACCGTGATCCGGCAAACGCCGTCGCTGATGTTGATCACCTACCGCCCCGAATACCAGGGCGTGCTGACCCGGACACCGAACTCGCAGACGATCACCCTTGCGCCATTGAATGCGTCACAGACGTCCACGCTTGCCGCCGAATTGATCGGTTCGCACCCGTCGGTGGCAGCCCTTTCCGAGCGGGTCGTCGAGCGGGCGGCGGGAAACCCGTTTTTCGCTGAGGAGATGGTGCGTGATCTGGCCGAGCGTGGTGTGCTGACCGGGAGCCGCGGCAACTATGTCTGCGACATAGACGACGCCGACGCCGCCGTGCCGGCGACCTTGCAGGCCACCATCGCCGCCCGTATCGACCGGCTCGAGCCGGCTGCTAAACAGGCCCTGAACGCCGCTGCGGTGATCGGGTTGCGCTTTGGCGCAGAGCAGTTGGCGTTGCTCGATGGTGACGTTGAGATGGGTGAGTTGATCGCCGCTGAAATCGTCGATCAGGTGCGATTCACCCCGCAGGCGGAGTACGCATTCCGTCACCCGTTGATCCGGTCGGTGGCCTACGGATCACAGCTCAAGTCCGACCGTGCCGAACTGCATCGGCGCCTGGCGGCTGCGATCCAACAGCACAATCCGTCGGACGAGAACGCAGCGCTGATCGCCGAACATCTCGAAGCCGCAGGCGACCTACATGCCGCTTTCGACTGGCACATGCGCGCCGGGACATGGGCGCAATACCGCGACATCAGGGCTGCGCGAGTCAGTTGGGAACGCGCCCGAGCAGTCGCCGACCGGCTGCCCACCGACGATGCGGACCGGACGCCGATGCGCATCGCCCCGCGCACTCTGCTGTGTGGCAGCACCTGGCGGGTCAGCGGCAGCGTCGCCGACACCGGCTTCGACGAACAGCGCGACCTCTGCACGGCCGCCGGCGACAAGGTGTCGCTGGCGATCGGCATGGGCGGCCTGATGATGTCGCTGATAATGCATAACCGGTTCCGGGAATCGGCGCGTCTTGCGTCGGAGTGCAGCCGGCTGCTCGAGTCGATCGGCGATCCGTCGCTGACAGTCGGGATTTTGATCGGGCCGAGCAATATCAAGTGGCAAGTGGGCGAGGCAGCCGAAAGTCTGCGCTTGGCGCAGCGCGTCATCGACCTGGCCGAAGGCAACCCCACCATGGGCAGCCTGATGGTCGGATCACCGTTGGCAGCCGCGTTTGCGATGCGTGGAGCCAGCCGATACTGCCTCGGCTTCCCGGGCTGGAAAGAAGACCTCGATCAGGCGATCGTCTTGGCCCGCATCGTCGACGCGACGACCTACACCATCACCGTGTTTTGGAAGTACGGCTTCCCCGTCCACCTCGGTGTATTGCTGCCGGACGCGGCAGCCGAACGGGACACCGCCGAAGCGCTGGAACGAGCAGAGCACTCCGGCGACGACGCCGCGGTGGATATTGCCCGAGCGTGCCGTGCCATCGTCCTCGCGAGGGAGGAAAAGCCGCTTCACGAAACAGTTCTCACGCTGCGTAACCAGTATCGCGAAGCTCACTTGCGACACGGATATTCAAAGAACACTGTGCGTGTCGCCGATATCGAACTCGCGAGGGAGAAAGCCAGGGTCGGCGCCGGGGTCGGCGATATCGACGACGCCATCCAGTTGGCACGCGGCGTCGTCGACTACCTGTTCGGTACGGGCGAAATGATCACGCGCGGAGAGGCGACCAGAGTCTTGGTGGAATCACTGCTGCAACGCGGCAACGACGGCGATATCGCGGAGGCGCAGGCCGCTATCGACCGGCTGGCGGCGGTGCCGACCGAGCCGGGGTTCGTGTTGTTCGAGATTCCGCTGCTGCGGCTGCGGGCGCTGACGGCGCGCGCACACGGCGACGAGGATGGCTACCGCGACTTCGTCGACCGCTACCGCCAGAGGGCCACCGACCTCGGGTTCGAAGGCCATATGGCGTTGGCGGAGGCGATGACATGACCGCGTGTGCCGCATGTGCGACTGAATTGCAGCAGAACGCCAAGTTCTGTTTCGAGTGTGGTGCGCCCGTCGCATCGATTCGCCAACCTGCCGAGTACAAGCAGGTGACGGTGTTGTTCGCCGATGCGGTGCATTCGATGGACATCGCCGCGGCAGTCGGGGCCGAGCGGCTGCGGGAGATCATGACCGGGTTGTGCGACCGGTGTGCGGGGGTGGTGCAGCGCTATGGCGGGACGGTGGACAAGTTCACCGGTGACGGGATTATGGCGGTCTTTGGTGCTCCGGTCGCATTAGAGGACCATGCGTTGCGGGCTTGCTTGGCGGCGTTGGAGATCCAGCGCGGGACCGCGGCGGCCGGTGATGTTGGGCTGCGACTGCGGGTCGGTTTGAACTCCGGTGAGGTGGTCACCGGTGAGATGGGGTCCGGCCCAGGCAGTTACACCGCAATCGGCGCGCAGGTCGGTCTGGCGCAGCGCATGGAGTCGGTGGCGCCGCAGGGTGGGGTGATGCTCAGCGAATCCACCGCACGCTTGGTCGAAGACGTAGCAACGTTAGGCGAGCTGGAGCTGGTGGATATCAAGGGCGCCGCTGAGCCGGTGCGGGCGCGGCGGCTGCTGGCGGTGTCGTCGGAGCATCGCCACGCCGGCCGGCAGGATCCGTCACTGGTGGGCCGCAGCTGGGAGATGGGCGCGCTGACCGGGATTCTGGAGCAGGCGATCGGCGGCACCGGGTGCGTGGTGGGTGTGGTGGGGCCGCCCGGTATCGGCAAGAGTCGCATTGCCCGCGAGGTCAGCGCCGTTGCGCAGGACCGCGGCGTGGAGGTGTTCGCCGCCTATTGTGAGTCGCACGCCAGTGAAATCCCCTTCCACACGGTGAGGTCGCTGCTGCGCACGGCACTGGGGGTGGCCGGACTCGGCGGCGAGGCGGCACACGCGCGAGTCCGACGGCGCGCGCCTGACGCTGATCCGCAGGATCTGCTGCTGCTCGATGACCTGCTCGGCATTCGAGACAGCAGTGTCGAATTGCCCGCCATTGATCCCGATGCCCGGCGCCGTCGACTGACTCGGTTGGTCAATACCGTCTCGCTGGCGCGCAGCACGCCCGCGGTCTATGTTGTTGAGGATACGCACTGGATCGACGAGGTCAGCGACTTGCTGCTGGCGGATTTCCTGGCGGTGATCCGGCAAACTCCGTCGCTGCTCTTGGTCACCTACCGGCCCGAGTACCATGGCGCGTTGAGTCACATAATCGGTGCACAAACGATTGTGCTTACGCCGCTGAGCGATTCGGAATCATCGGCCTTGATCGCCGCTTTACTTGGGCAGGACCCGTCGGTGAGTGGGCTGGCCTCCACTATCGCCGAGCGTGTCGCCGGGAACCCGTTTTTCGCCCAGGAGATGGTGCGTGATCTGGCCGAGCGCGGTGTGCTGCAGGGCAGGCGAGGGGCGTATCTGCTTTCCGGTGCGCCCGACGTCGTCGTACCGGCGACTCTGCAGGCCACCATCGCCGCCCGTATCGACCGGCTGGACCCGGCTGCCAAACGGACTCTGAACGCCGCCGCGGTAATCGGGATGCGGTTCAGTGCTGAGCAATTAGCGCTGCTGGATGAGGAAGGACAGATCGACCGGTTGCTCGCTGCCGAACTGGTCGATCAGGTGCAGTTCACTCCGCACGCGGAGTTTGCCTTCCACCACCCGCTGATCCGGATCGTGGCCTACGAATCACAGCTCAAAACCGACCGTGCCGAGCTGCATCGGCGGTTGGCCACCGCAATCGAACAACGCCACCCCGATGCACTCGACGAGAACGCCGCGCTCATCGCCGAGCATCTCGAGGCCGCCGAGGATCTACCGGCGGCGTACGGCTGGCACATGCGCGCCGGAGGCTGGTTGAACTACCGCGACATTCGCGCGGCGCAGATGAGCTGGCGTCGGGCGCGCGATGTCGCTGACCGGTTGCTGGCAAACGATACCGACCGCACATCGATGCGTATCGCTCCGCGTACTCTGCTGTGCGGCAACAGCTGGCGGGTCAGCGGCAGCGTTGCCGACACCGGCTTCGAGGAACTGCGTGACCTCTGCACTGCCGCGGATGACAGCGGGTCACTAGCGATGGGCATGGCGGGCCTGCTGACGACGCTGGTATTACACAACCGGTTCCGGGAATCGGCGCGGGTTGCCTCGGACTGCAGCAGGTTGCTCGAGTTGATCAGCGATCCGACGTTGACGGTTGCGGTTGCCGGCGCGCCGAGCAATGCCAAGTGGCAGGCAGGCGAGGCGGCGGAAGGCCTGCACCTGGCGCAGCGCGCCATCGACCTGGCTGAAGGCGACCCCACCAAGGGCAACCTGCTGGTCGGGTCACCGTTGGCGTTGGCGTTCGCGTATCGTGGCTCGAACCGATATTGCCTCGGGCTTCCAGGCTGGCAGGACGACCTCGATCAGGCGATCGCGATGGCCGGTGTCGATGCGACGTCTTATGTCCTCGCCGTGCTCTGTAAGTACGGCTTCGCCGTCCACGTCGGGGTATTACGGCCGGACGCGGCGGCTGACCGGGACACCGCCGAAACGCTGGAGATGGCCGAGCGTTGCGGCGATGACTTTGCGGTGGATTTCGCCAGGCTGAATCGTGGCCTCATTCTCGTCAATCGGGACGGTTCGCACCGTGGTGCCGGCTTGGCGCTGCTACAGCAATATCGTGAAGCTCAACTGCGGCACGGGTTCGCAGACAACGCGGTGCGGGTCGTCGACACCGAGCTCGCAAGGGAGAAGGCCAGGCTTGGGGATGTCGACGGTGCGATCAAGCTAGCGGATACGGTCGTCAATTACCTATACGACGCGGGTGAGATGATCACCCGCGGCGAGGCGACCAGAGTTTTCGTGGAAGCACTACTGCAGCGCGGCGCGAACACCGACCTCGGCGAGGCGCAGGCCGCGATCGACCGGCTGGCGGCGGTGCCGACCGACCCGGGGTACGTGTTGTTCGAGGTGCCGCTGCTGCGGCTGCGGGCGCTGATGGCACGCGCGAACGGCGACGAGGATGGCTATCGCGAGTTCGCCGATCGGTATCTCAAGCGCGCCACCGAGGTTGGCTACGAGGGTCATATGGCGTTAGCCGAGGCGATGACATGAGTGGGGGCGTGCGCTTGTCGTGGCCATTGATTGGCCGCTCGGAGGAGATGGGAGCCCTCGAGTCGGCCATTTTGGCTTCGGATGTTTCCGGGATCGTTGTCTACGGGGCGGCCGGTGTGGGTAAGAGCCGGATCGCTCGTGAGGCCTTGGCTGCTGCCGAGTCGCAGGGTTGCGAAGTCCGTTGGGCGGTCGGCACATCCTCGGCGCGGGCGATTCCGCTGGGGGCTTTCGCCGCGTGGGCGCCGTCGGGTGTCGCCGACACGGTTCAGTTGCTGCGAGGGGTGATCGAGTCGCTGACAGCCCGCTCGTCTGATGCCGCGGTAGTGGTTGGTGTCGATGGCGTGTATCTGCTCGATGATCTGTCGGCATTCGTTGTGCATCAGATCGTGCAGCGGGGCACGGCGAAGGTGATTCTGACCGTTCGCGACGGCGAACCCATTCCCGCCGCGGTGCACGAGATATGGACAGCTGGCCGGTTCGACCGGCTCGACCTGCAGCCATTGTCGCTGGATGAGAGCACCGCGCTGCTGTCGGCGACCTTAGCGGCCTCGGTGGAACCTGATGCGGCTCAGCGGTTATGGAAGCTGACCCGCGGCAATGTCTTGTATCTGCGTAACATCGTCGAGCAGGAGGTCGTCGACGGCCGGCTGGTGCAACAGCACGGGTCCTGGCGGTGGATCGGCGATCCGATCATCGCACCGGGCCTGGTTGAGCTGATCGAATCCCGCATCGGGGCCCTGCCCGAGCCGGTCAGCGATGTCATCGACGCGCTGGCTGTCGGGGAGCCGATCGAATTGGCGGCCCTGAGGCGGATCACTGATCCTGCCGCGGTCGAGGAGGCCGATACCCGTGGCCTGATCACGCTCGAGCCCGTCGTTGGGGGTGTGGGAGTGCGGGTGGCGCATCCGCTCTATGGTGAGGTGCGCCGCAGGCGCGCGGCACCGACTCGGTTGCGACGGTTGCGCGGACTGTTGGTTGATGCGCACGTCGCAGTGTTCGTCGGAAAAGTTCCGAAGGCGAGGGCGAAGTCAGGCCTCGTCGGGCTCTTCGGCGGCCAGCGCATCCTGCACCCGCTGGCGCGCCCCGGCCAGGTGCTCTTCGCAGCGCTTGGCCAGCTGCTCACCCCGTTCCCACAGGCTCAGCGACGCGTCGAGGTCCAGCCCACCCTGCTCCAGCTGTTGCACGACTTCGACCAGCTCGTCACGGCATTGTTCATACCCGAGTTCACTGACGGGCTTCATCGGCTCAGCCCCCATCGGTGCGTCCCTCACTCACCGCCGCCACCGCACCATCAGACACCCGCACCCGCAGGCGGGTGCCGGCGGGGGCGTTGTCGACCGACCGCAGCACGTGCGCCGGCCCCTGCGCCGAAATGGTCTGCACCACCGCGTAGCCGCGGGCCAGGGTGGCCGCCGGACCCAGCGTGGCCAGCCGCGCGGACAGGTGGCCGACACGCTCGGTCTGTACGGCGATCAACCGGCCGATGTCACGGCGTACCGCGGTTCGGGCGCGGTGCACCTCCTCGCTGCGCGAGGTCAGTGCACGCAGCGGGTCAGCGAGCACCGGCCGGCTGCGCAGCTGGGCCAGCACCCGTTCTTCGCGCAGCACCCAGTTGCGCAGCGCCTGGCCGGCGCGCCCGCGCAACTCGAGGATCAGCGCCAGTTCGGCGCCGGCATCCGGGACGATCTTCTTCGCCGCGTCGGTGGGCGTGGCGGCGCGCAGGTCGGCGACCAGGTCGCAGAGCGGGTTGTCGGGCTCGTGGCCGACCGCGCTGACGACCGGCGTGCGGCAGGCGGCGATCGCCCGGCACAGCGTCTCGTCGGAGAACGCCAGCAGATCCTCGACGCTGCCGCCGCCGCGGGCCACCACGATCACCTCCACGTCGGGGTCGGCGTCCAGTTCGCACAGCGCCTCGACGATCTGCGGCACGGCATCGGGCCCCTGCACGGCGGTGTTGCGCACCGTGAACCGCACCGCCGGCCAGCGGTCTGTGGCCACCGTCGTGACGTCCCGCTCGGCGGCGCTGGCCCGGCCGGTGATCAGGCCGACGGTGGCCGGCAGAAACGGAATCGGCTGTTTGAGCCGCGGGTCGAACAGTCCCTCGGCGTCCAGCAGCCGGCGCAGCCGCTCGATGCGGGCCAGCAACTCGCCAACCCCCACGGCGCGGATCTCGCTGAGCCGCAACGAGAAGGTGCCGTTCCGGGTAAAGAAATTTGGCTTGCCGCAGACCACCACCCGGGTGCCTTCGGTCAGCTTGACCGGCGCACCTGCGACCAAGTCACGGGTGCACGTCACCCTCAGCGACATCTCGGCGGCGGGATCACGCAACACCATGAACACCGTCTTGACACCGGGTCGCAGGTCGATTTGGGTCAGCTGACCCTCCACCCAGACCGGTCCCAGCCTGTCGATCCAGCCGGCCACCCGCACCGCGACCGCCCGGACCGGGAACGGGTTCTCGGGGGAGTTTCCCGGGGCGGGTGCGCTCACTTCGCGGTCGCGCGGGTGATCCGGTTGGCCAGCAGCGTCTGAAACGGCGCCCGCGCCCTGGTGGCCTCTTCATAGGCCAGCAGGGCTTCCAGCTCGTCGACACTCAGTGACCGCAGCCGGGCCCGCAGCTGGGCCAGGGTCAGCGTCGCATAGTCGAGTTCGCTGACCACGTCCGGTGCGTGGACCGCGACACCGGCCGTCGTGGCTCTGATGACGTTCGCCTCCGGGTTATCACCGGCCTCGGCGACCGAATAGAGGGCGAACCGTCCCTCCGAACGGCGATCACCGCCCGAACCGTCGGACGCCGAGCTGAGTCCGTCGTCACCCGACTCATCACCAGCCTCACCGGCCTCACCGGCCTCACCGGCCTGAAGGTCTTCGTCGAACGTCGCCCACTCCGGTTGCTCGTCCTTCGGCGGGAACAGCGTCTCCAGCGTGGAGTCTCCTTTGATCGCCAGCTCGGCCAGGCTTTGCTGCCATCGCATCACGATGTGTGCGGCCTGGCTGGCCAGCGTCATCGGGTAGGTCAAGACGGTATAGGGCAGCTTCATGGTCTCCTCGACGGCGACGGTCGCCACGCCCACCAGCAGCCGGACTCCATACGGTGCAGTAGCCATGGCCCCAAGCCTGCCTCAACGGCCGGTCAACGCCAAGCAGGTGGTGCGAGCTGCCCCTGAGCTGGCCTGGTCACCGACGCGGACCGTACGCTGGTTGCCATGCCACCGACGCTCGACATCGGGATGCCCGGTTCCAGCCGGTCAGCAGCAGTGTCCGCCACCGACGCCCGCACCGGCAAGTGCGTGTTGTTGGCCGAACCGCGTGGCTACTGCGCGGGCGTCGACCGGGCCATCGAAACGGTGGAGCGCGCATTGGAGAAACACGGTGCGCCGGTCTACGTCCGGCACGAGATCGTGCACAACAAGCACGTGGTGGACGCCCTGACCAAAAAGGGTGCGATCTTCGTCCGGGACACCGACGAGGTGCCCGAAGGCGCGATGGTGGTGTTCTCCGCGCACGGCGTGGCACCGGACGTGCATGCATCGGCCGCCGACCGGGGGCTGCGGGTCCTCGACGCGACCTGTCCGCTGGTGGCCAAGGTGCACAACGAGGCCAAGCGCTACGCTCGCGACGGCTACGACATTCTGCTCATCGGCCACGCAGGCCACGAGGAAGTCATCGGCATCATCGGCGAGGCGCCCGAACATGTGCAGCTGGTCGACGGCCCGGACACGGTGAACGCGGTGACCGTGCGCGACGAGAACAAGGTGGTGTGGCTGTCGCAGACCACTCTGAGCGTCGACGAGACCATGCAGACCGTGCTGCGGCTGCGGGACCGGTTTCCGAAGCTGCAGGATCCGCCCAGTGACGACATCTGCTATGCCACCCAGAACCGGCAGACCGCTGTCAAGGCGATGGCCGCCGAATGCCAGCTGGTGATCGTGGTCGGATCGCGCAACTCGTCGAACTCGAACCGGTTGGTGGAAGTGGCGCTGGGCGCAGGAGCGACGGCCGCTCACCTCGTCGACTACGCCGAGGACATCGACCCGGCGTGGCTGGACAACGTGCAGACCATCGGCGTCACGTCCGGCGCATCGGTTCCGGAGATCCTGGTGCGCGGTGTGTTGGAGCGGTTGGCCGAAGACGGCTACGACACGGTGCATCCGGTGGCTACGGCCAACGAGACGCTGGTGTTCGCCTTGCCGCGGGAGATCCGCCCGCCTCGACAGTAGGGCAGTAGCCAGCGCGTCAAATGTCGTATTCCCAGGACTCGGCTGCGTCCCCGCGTGGTCTGTTCGACCGGGTTGGCGGTTCCGCGCCAGACTCTTGGCTTGGGTTCGGCCTGCGATAACGCACCTGTGAGATCGGGTGGTGCGTGGCCCCGGTGTCACGGCCACCGGCGGCGGCATTCGGAGCCCGCCGGCGAGGTGGCAGAGATGGCGGAGGCGGCGGTGGTCCCGACCGCTCGACGGGCCGATAGGAATCCATCCGGCTGCTTCGGGCCGCCGATCGGCCGGCGTCCGACCGTGCGTCGCGCCGGGCGTCTCGGGCCGGCTGACCGTGCCGGGCGCCGTTCTGCCCAGGCCTGGGGCGGCGCCGCGCCGGCGGTGGTGGAGCTTCGCCATGGGTGGGCGGCGGCCGGCGCCGTCGGGGGTGGTCAACCTCCCAGTTGGGCCTGTCGTCGGCCGGCGGCCGTCGGGAACGCCCCTGCATGGCATGCTTGGACCCTGATCCGCGAGGTGCCGCGGAGCGGCTGGGTCGACGGGGACGGTCGGTGCCGCGTTGTCGTCGCGGGGTTGCCGGGGCCGCGGCGGCGCGGGCGGGATCGCGGTGAAACACCGCGACCAGTTTCACGGTCAGCCGCTTGACGGTCGATGCCACACGCCCGGGTCCGGCCGCCGGAGTCGCCGGCCGCGTCACCATCCCGAAATACCAGCGGCTCATGCCGATCAGCAGCACACTGGCCGAGGTGAACAGCATCAGCGGGAACCGCTCGATCAACGGGTAACCGCAGTTGATCAGGATCTCCTTGATGCCGGTGAAGGTTGCGCCGTGGAACACCCAATAGGCAGTGGGTACGGAGCAGAACAGGATCAGCGGAGGCTGGATGACGGCGGTGAACACGCCCGATTGCCGCACCGCGAGCACAGCCGTGAAGCAACCCAGTACATACAGTGCGGCGAAGACGCCGGTCAGCTCGTTGCCGCCCGATCCGGCGTCGAACGCGATCCCGACCGCCGTTGTGAGTGTCGCGACGACTATCGCCGCCCACCACGGCAGACCCGGCAGGTTGGGGTAAGCCGAACGGTGATCGGCCGTCACCGCCGACCTCGCCCGCTGTGCTGACACACGTTGACCGTACCGGCTGGTGGCCCCCAGACCGGTAAATGCCGTGCCGCTGCGCCACGAGCATCGGGACCGCTGGTCGCCTCGGCTTCCGTCGCGTTTTCGGCGGCCATGTCTGCTGTTGGTCTGCGGTTGCCGTTTTCGAGGTGGTCGGCTGTTGCACAGCTCACACAGGCAATAGGTAGCACACTGACAGGCCGATGCCCTGTCGTGCAGCGGCTGTCTTGCCGTAGTAGTGACATCGACAACGTTGGTTGGAGCCGAGCAGTGTTTCCCGCTGGGAGAAGCTGTTTCGACACTCACGCTGGTTCGGCGTGCGGAAAGGTGAGGAATTGATGGCTCAGCGCCATGACATCTCGTTCTGGGATGCCGAAGACACCCTGGCGTGGGAAGCCGGCGACAAGACGATCGCCCGTCGCAACCTGCTGTGGATTGTGGCGTGCGACCACGTCGCCTTCGGGGTCTGGACGCTGTGGCCGGTGCTGGCCTTGTTCATGCCGCAGAGCGTGTACGGCTTCTCCTCGGCGGATAAGTTTCTTCTCGGTGCCACCGCCACCTTGGTCGCGGCGTGTCTGCGGATCCCGTATTCGATGGGGATTGCGATGGTGGGGGGGCGTAACTGGACGGTGGGTTCGATCGTGGTGCTGGTCATCCCGACGGCCACAGCGATGGTGTTGCTGGCCCACCCCGGCCTACCGCTGTGGCCCTATCTGGTGTGCGCGGCGCTGACGGGATTCGGCGGCGCCAATTACGCCGCCTCCATGACCAACACCAACGCGTTCTACCCGCAGCGACTCAAGGGCACGGCGTTGGGCTTCAACGCCGGGATGGGCAACCTGGGGGTGCCGATGGTCCAGTTGGTGGGTTTACTGGTGATCGCCGTTGCCGGTCAGCGGTCACCGTTTTGGGTGTGCGGGCTTTACCTTGTGCTGCTGGCGGTCGTCGCCTGGGGCGCGGCGCGGTTCATGGACAACCTGGAGCACCCCACCGAGGTGAGCCACCTGCGGGCGATCTTCGCGTTGTCGGATACCTGGTTGCTTGCGCTGCTTTACCTGGGCACGTTCGGCTCCTGGATCGGGTTTTCGTTTGCGTTCGGTTTGGTGTTGCAGCACAATTTCATCGCCGAGGGACAGAGCACGGCGCAGGCCGCACTGCATGCGGCCGAGTTGGCGTTCATCGGGCCTGCGCTGGGGTCGCTGGCCCGCATCTACGGTGGGCGACTTGCCGATCGCGTCGGCGGTGCCCGTGTCAGCTTGGCGGTCTTTGCTGCCATGGGGGTGACCACCGGGTTGCTGGTCTATCTCAGCTCCCTTGACGGCCACCGCTCCGGTGCGGGCACCGTGGCGACGGTGGTCGGCTATCTGGTGTTGTTCGTCCTTGCCGGGTTGGGCAATGGATCTGTCTACAAGATGGTCCCGTCGGTCTTCGATGCACGCAGCCACCTGCTAAATGTCGACCAAGCCGAGCGCCGCCGCTGGTCGCAGGCCATGTCGGGTGCGGTGATCGGGTTCGTCGCCGCATTCGGTGCGCTCGGTGGCGTGGGAATCAACCTTGCGTTGCGCCAGTCCTACCAAAACACCGGAACGGAGACGTCGGCCTTCTGGATCTTCTTGTCGTTCTACCTGACCGCAGCGGTGCTGACGTGGCGACGGTATGTGCGCCAACCGGATACAGCACCACACGAGCAGCAGGTGGCGACGCCGCTCGACGTGGAGTTGCTGCACTGAACGGGCGCCATTGACTATTTCCCTACGGATCGGGTCTTCAACGGCAAAGAGCACACCGTAAACTTGATGCCCTGTGAGCCTGAGCCTGGGGATCGTGGGGCTGCCCAACGTCGGCAAGTCGACGTTGTTCAACGCATTGACCGGCAACAGCGCGTTGGCCGCCAACTACCCGTTCGCCACGATCGAACCGAACGAAGGCGTGGTTGCGCTGCCCGATCCCAGGCTGGCCGAGCTGGCGGCGATGTTCGACTCGGCGCGGATCGTGCCGGCCCCGGTGACCTTCGTCGACATCGCGGGGTTGGTCAAAGGCGCATCGGAGGGGGCCGGGCTGGGCAACAAGTTCCTGGCCAACATCCGCGAATGCGACGCGATCTGCCAGGTGGTGCGAGTGTTCTCCGACGACGACGTGGCCCACGTCGATGGGCGGATCGATCCGAAATCCGACATCGAGGTGATCGAGACCGAGCTGATCCTGGCCGACCTGCAGACCTTGGAACGCGCGGTGCCGCGGTTGGCCAAGGAAGCCCGCAACAACAAGGACCGCAGACCCGTCTACGACGCGGCCGCCGCGGCACAGCAGGTACTCGACAGCGGCACAACGCTGTTCGCCGCCGGCCTGGACACATCGGCGTTGCGGGAGTTGAACCTGCTGACCACCAAACCGTTTCTGTATGTGTTCAACGCCGACGAGGCGGTGCTGACCGACGCGGCTCGGGTGGCCGAACTGCGCGAGTTGGTTGCCCCGGCTGATGCGGTGTTCTTGGACGCCAAAATCGAGGCCGAGCTGGCCGAGCTGGACGACGAGTCGGCGCTGGAGCTGCTGGAATCGATCGGGCAGACCGAGCGGGGGCTAGACGGGTTGGCCCGGGCCGGTTTTCACACCCTACGGCTGCAGACGTTTCTGACCGCCGGGCCCAAGGAGGCCCGGGCCTGGACCATTCATCGCGGTGACACCGCACCCAAGGCGGCCGGGGTGATCCACTCCGACTTCGAGAAAGGCTTCATCAAGGCCGAAGTGGTCTGCTATGACGACCTGATCGCCGCCGGGTCGATGGCCGCCGCCAAATCCGCGGGCAAGGTGCGGATGGAAGGCAAGGACTACGTGATGGCCGACGGCGACGTGGTGGAGTTTCGGTTCAACGTGTAGCACGCCGGTCATACCACCAGTATGATCACGGTATGTCCAAGATTGCGGTGAGTCTGCCGGACGAACAGGTGGAGGCGATCCGTCGGGCAGTTCGAGAGGGTCGAGCAGCCTCAGTGTCGGGCTTCATTAGCGGTGCTGTCGCCCGTGCTGAGCGGGAGAACAGTCTGATCGCGCTGCTCGACGACTTGGATCGCGAACTTGGCTTGCCGAGCGTCGACGACTTCGCTTGGGCAGACAAGGCTCTCAGCCTGGAATGAGTGGTGGCGGTTTCACGCTTGACACCGGGGCACTGTTTGCACTCGAACGCGGTGATCCCCGTATCAGGGCGTTGCTACGTCGGACGCAGGAGAACGGGCTGGCCTTGGCCGTCCCGGCTGGTGTCATTGCCCAATCCTGGCGCGGCGGCCCTCGCGTGGTCACCTCTGATCCCGACGGTCTCCATCGAGTCGACCCCGGGCTACGCCTGATCGTTGTGTGAAGACAGCTTCTCGAAGCAGGCGGGGTCAGGCAGGGCAAGGAGATCCCGATGGAGCGCCTGTTGAGCTACTGATTGGGATTTCGACGGTATCTTGATCCCATGGAGGCTGTGATTGACTCGGCTGGCCGCATCGTCGTGCCCAAGCCGCTGCGCGACGCGTTGGGCCTCAGACCGGGAACGGTGGTCGACATTTCGCGGTACGGCAGCGGGGTGCAGATCACAAGCCTCGCCAGTGCTCACGAGGTTACAATTTCCCTACAGACGCACTGAATATGTAACAGATGCGGAGGCGCCCGAAATGAGCATCGGCACCGATGAGTTCGCCGTCGAGATCGAGGTCCGACACTACGAGCTCGACACCCAAGGACACGTCAATTCGGCGGTCTACCTGCTTTACGCAGAGCATGCGCGGTGGCGGCACTT
>NZ_JBYCKY010000018.1:0-7159 GCF_057473605.1 Mycobacterium sp. TH-M82
AGCTGCACCCCGCCGGTGGTGTCCGGCAGGCCGGCGGCCAGCACCGCGGTGCGGGCGATGTCGGCGCCCTGGTCACCGACCGGTGACACCACGCCCATCACGGCGTCGCTGATCTGGTTGACGTCTAAGTCGGGGAACCGCGAACGCAGTTCGTCGATCAGCCCGACAAGCAGACTCAGGGGCTTGACCTCGGTCAGCGAACCGTGGCGCTGCTTGCCGCGGGGGGTGCGAATGGCTTCGTAGATGAAGGCTTCTTCGGACATGGCTGCTTCCTCTATCACTGGGGTTTGTCGGTGCGGCTGCTCGCGGAGTAGTCCGTGGCACCCACCCTAACAGCACTGCCTATCAACCTGTTGGTCGGGACGTGGTGGCCCCGAGCCAGCACCGATAGGCTCGTTAGCCATGACGGTTTCACGGCTGGAGCCGTATGCCACCACCATTTTCGCCGAGATGTCGGCGCTGGCCACCCGGATCGGCGCGGTGAACCTGGGCCAGGGCTTTCCCGACGAGGACGGGCCGGCGGCGATGCTCAAAGCCGCGCAGGACGCCATCGCCGACGGCGTCAATCAGTATCCGCCCGGTCTCGGCATCACGGCGTTGCGGGAAGCCGTCGCAGCCCAGCGTCGCCGCCATTACGGCATCGAATACGACCCGAACACCGAGGTGCTGGTGACGGCCGGGGCTACCGAGGCCATCGCCGCCGCGGTGCTCGGCCTGGTCGAGCCCGGCTCGGAGGTGCTGCTCATCGAGCCGTTCTACGACTCCTATTCGCCGGTGGTCGCCATGGCCGGTGCGCGGCGGGTCACCGTGCCGCTGGTGCCCGACGGGCGGGGCTTCGCGCTCGACGTTGACGCCCTGCGGCGGGCGGTGACGCCGGCGGCCAGGGCGCTGATCGTCAACTCCCCGCACAACCCGACCGGCCTGGTGTTGACCGCGACCGAGTTGGCCGCCATCGCCGAGATCGCCGTGGCCGCCGATCTGCTGGTCGTCACCGACGAGGTTTATGAGCGCCTGGTGTTTGACGGACGTCGGCACCTGCCGCTGGCCGGGTTCGACGGGATGGCCGAGCGGACGGTCACGATCTCCAGCGCGGCCAAGATGTTCAACTGTACCGGCTGGAAGATCGGCTGGGCTTGTGGCCCAGCCGATCTGATCGCCGGGGTGCGGGCTGCCAAGCAGTATTTGAGTTATGTCGGCGGGGCGCCGTTTCAGCCGGCGGTGGCGTACGCGCTTGACCGCGAGGACGCTTGGGTGGCCGGGCTGCGGGCGTCGCTGCAGGTCAGACGCGACCTGCTGGCGAATGGGCTCGGCCGGATCGGCTTCGAGGTGCACGACAGCTTCGGCACCTATTTCTTGTGTGCCGACCCGCGCCCCCTGGGATATGAGGACAGTTCGGCGTTCTGCGCGGCGCTGCCCTGGCAGGTCGGGGTGGCGGCGATCCCGATGTCGGCGTTTTGCAACCCGGACGCCCGCACGACCCACAAGGAGTTGTGGAACCACCTGGTGCGGTTCACCTTCTGCAAACGCGGCGACGTCCTCGATGAGGCGATCCGGCGGCTGTCGGCGCTGCGGAACGGGCTGATCAGCGGTGCTGACCAGCGCCCGCAGCACCAATGATCTGCTGACGCAGGCCTTCGGTCGCGGTCTGCAGCACCATCCTGCTGGCCCGCCGGACCAGGAAAGTGGGAATCGGTCCCGACGGTTCGACGGTGATGTCGAAGCGCACCCGGGTCTGGTTGACGCCCTCGCGTTTGAGGGTGTACTCGACGTGCTGTGCGCGCTGCTGCGACGTCGCCTTGGCGTCCCAAACCATCCAGTCCGGACCCCAGTGATATTCCAGGACCTCCGTGTCGACCAAACCCAGCACCTTGACGGTGGCCCGCACATGGCGCGGCCGGCCGTCGGCGTATTCGTCGAGGACTTCCACCCGCTTGTGCACCGGCGACCAGGACACCAAATGACCGACGTCGGCTAACGCGTCGAGAATCACTTCCGGCGGCGCGTCGATGACAATCTCTTGCGATGCTCGTACAGCCACTTGTTTCACAGTAGCACCGTGGCAGCGCTTCGGCCGGATTCTTCTTGACTTTTTCTCGGCTGTGAGCCGGGCAGATGTCAGCGTTTCTTCACCTTGAGCACCCACTTGCGCAGCCCGGCGGTGGCGCTTTCCATACCGCCCTTCGAGACATCACGCTTCGATGCGCATCATGTGGGCAAACTTGCCGACGAACAGCGGCGGATAGATCCCGTGGCCGGTTCCCGTCATCCACAGCGCGGCCGGCGCCGGATTGGCGATCCACCGCCGGGCGCTGTCCTCGTCGGCGAGTTCGTGCAGGACCAACACCTCGCGATCGTCGTCGAAGGCCCGGAAGATCCACATGTCGCGGGTGCCGACCGACCGCAATCCGTCCAGCTCTTCGGCGACGCCGGCGATCATCGCCGCCACGTCGTCCACCGCTGCGATCGCGGCCAGCACCACGGTCCCTGGGCCCGCGGGCGCGGAACCTTCCCCGGGGGCAGCCGGGGAGAATCTCTCGACCTTCTCACCGGCGAACACCGCGGGAATATCATGGACACCTACCATGTCGAACCACTCCAAGAAGACCCGTGATCGCAGCAGGTCCACTATTGGCTCGCGGTTGCGCACACCGATCGTGACCAGGACCCGTCCGCGGTCTTGGGTCGAGGTGTACACGCCGACGTGGTGTGCACCGATGTCGGCCAACGCGGCTTTGCGGCGCTGCAGCAGCGGCCAGACCCGGCTGGGATCGGGTACCCGGTAGTCCGACGCGATCACCAGTGATTGGCCGAAGGCATGCACGCTACACCGGCTCGAAGCCTGAGATCAGCCAGGTCCCGGCGCGTTTGGTCAGCGAGACGATGACGCTGTCGGCGTTTGCCACGAACGGGCCGTCTTTGCGGCGGCTCAGCTGATTGACGAACACCAGCACCTTGGCGGAATCGGGGTGCAGCTCAGAGATGGCGACCCGAGCCACCGTGGTTTTGGTGTTGATCTCTTTCTGCTTGGCGGTCGGACCAAGGGTTTCGGCACTGAATTTGCTGTAATAATCCAGGAATCCCCCAGTCAGATGTGACTTCGCGGCGGCCATGTCACCCTCCAGGCTCTCGGCCTTGTACGACAGCACCGCCGCCGCACCGTGCGAGGCCGCGCTGATGACCGCCCGCGCCACCGCGGCATCGGTCTGGTCGTCGGGCCGTTGCTCGGCGAAGTATAAGCCGGCGGCTAACCCTCCCGAGAGCACCGCCGGAACCCCGATGACCACCAGCGGCGACGCCAGCCGCCGAATCCAGGAGGATCTTCCGGCCGGCGTCCGCGTGGCTGCCGCGGGCTCGACGGTAGCGGTGCTGTCCCGCTCGCCGCCTGCCGCAGCATGGTCGGCTGTATGGTCGGTGGTCACCGGACGTCCTCGACTTCCGACATCTTGACCCGGCCTCCGTTTCTCACCGCGCTGAGCACCAGTCGCACTTTTACTGCTCCACGTACTGCTCCGCGCCGCCAATCGCGCCGCCGCTACTCTGACATACTCGGGAGTCAAATTTTTCCCGGTTGCAGAAGTCCGCGTCGAAGATGACGACAGAGACGAAGAGGGGTGGCCGTGCCGTCTGGCCAGGAATCGTCTGACTCGGACAGCGCCGCCGAGGCGCCGCGGTCTGCCGCCGCCGCGGAGGCGGCGGCCGCCGAGGCAGCATCTCGCGCCCGGGCGGCTCGCGCGCGGGCGACGCGCCTGCACCGCCGAGCCAAAGCCGTGCAGGCCGGCCGCCACGGGTCAGCGAAGCGGCGGTGGCGGCTGCCGCGATCCAGGGAACTCGTCGCCGTCGCCGGCGTCGCGCTCGCCTGCGCCTCGTCGGCGGCGAGCGGCAGCATGTGGTGGCAGCACCGGGTGGCGTCCGGCAAACGAGCGCTCGCCGCGGAGTTCGCCACCGCGGCCCGCCGAGCCGCCGTCGCGGTGCTGGCGATCGACTACACCAAGACCAACGAACACGTCCAGAGCGTTCTGGACAACTCCACCGGCGACTTCAAATCACGGTTCGAGAAGAACGCCGCGGCGGTGGCCCGCCGCGTAGAGCAGTCGAAGATGATCGCCACCGCTGACGTGAAAGACGTCGCCGTACAGTCGATATCCGACGACACGGGGGTCGTACTGGTGGCGGTGAACACCGAAACCGTGGAGGCGGGCGGTCAACGGCAACCCACGTCGTGGCGCCTGGCGGTGAAACTTACCCGCGACGGCAACCGGCTCAAGATGTCCGACGTCGAGTTCGTCGAGTGACGATCGTCGGCCAAAAGCCGAATTCCACCGACTGCAGCCCGGTGAGGGTGCTATCGTCGCGAATCGACAACAGACCGGGAGACCGATGTGGCAGCCGTCAAAAAGACCCTCCTCAGCGGCGTGTTGGCACTGGCGTCGACGACAGCGAGCTTGACGGCCACCGCACACGCTGACGACCCAACCGCCCACCGGGTCAAATACACCGTCACCGCCGCCCAGCCGATCCGGGCAGACATCTACTACCTGGATAACGAGCCGCCGGAATTTTATCGCTACAGCCACGACCCCTACCGGTGGGTTCCCAACACCAAAGCCGATGTCGGACCGGGCAAGCCGTGGGTCTTCGAGCTGATGTTGAACAATCCGGATCAGTGGGCGATGGTGACCGCCAGCACCGGCAAGTGGTATAAGCAAACCGCCACGCCGAATTTTCACTGCGACCTCACGGTGGACGGGGTTGTCGTCATGTCGAAGGACGGCCCCACGGGCGTGCTCTGCTCGCTGCGTAATTGGTGAGCTACGTGTCGCCGCGGACCCAGGTGGTTCGACCGTTCTGCGCCACACAAGTCAGGAACAATCCGTCCGGCGCCTGCGCGACGAAGTTCGTGTATTCGGTGCAGTCGCCGCCCTCTTCTTTGATACCGACCATCCGGGGCGACCGGAACCATCGGCCGTGAATTCGCCGCGGGGAGCTGCAGAAAACCACCCTGCCCGGCAGGGATTCCACCGGCCCGTAGGACGTCGTTCCGAACACGAAATATGTCGTGTTGTCACACAGTGTGCCCAGCACCACGCCCGGTGTCATGCCTGGAACGCAGCTCGGGTCATCACAGCTGGGCGCCGGCTCGGCGACCGTGGACGGCGCCGCCAGCAAGCCTCCCAGCACCAGTGCGGCAGCGGCTATCAGGATCAATCGCATCTCGCCATTTTGCCCAACGTGACAGCGAAATTCTCGATTATCACAGGATTACCACTGACCGTGCACCGACCCACGGATGCGGGATAACATTTCTGCACGCTTCCTTTTCACCGTCCGTCTGACAAGGAGTACCCAATGGCTTCCCGTGCGCCCGACGACGACCACGGCAACGAGCCGCCAGAGCCCACTGCCGCCGCACTGGCGGCGGCAGTGGAGGCGGAGGCCGTAGCCGCCGAGGCGGAAGCCGCAGCCGCGGAGGCGGAAGCAGTAGCCGCGGCGGCGCGCGCCCGCGCGATCCGGCTGCGTTGCGAAGCCGCGGGGGCCGTCGGCATGCACGATACGAGTGCCGGCTTGGTGCCGCGTTGGTGGCGGCGGCGCCCAAGGCGCAGAGCCGTCGCCGTCGCCGCAACGATCACGCTGGTCTGTGCCGTGTTTGCGGCGAACGGTTACATGATGTGGCACCATCGCGTCACTGTGCAGGAAAAGCAGCGTGCCGCGGAATTCGCGACGGCCGCACGCCAGGCTGTCACAACCTTGATGTCGCTGGATTTCAATAAAACCGGAGACGATATGTTGCGCATCGCCGAGATCTCCACCGGACGGTTCAGGGACCGGTTCCCAGCTGTCGCCGCGGAGATGAGCAAGAGGCTGCAGCAGTCGAAAGTTGTCACCACGGCGACCGTGAACGACGTTGCTGTCGAGTCGATCAACGGCGATTCGGCGACCGTCCTGGTCGCGGCGACGACGGCGGCTAAACAGCCCCAGGGTGCGCAGGAGCCACAGGCCTGGCACATCGCGCTGGGCCTCAGCAGAGACGGCGGGCAGCCCAAGATATCCAGCATTGAGTTCGTCCAATGACGATCGATCAGGATCCGCAGATCGACGACGTCGGCGACGTCGGCGACGTCGGCGCCGGTGACAGATCGTCGAATCAGCAGCAGACGTGGAGGGGCTGGATGCGTGCCGGCAGGCGCTGGCTGCGCCGGCGCCTGGCCAGGTGGCGCCTGATTCTGCTGGCGCTGACGGCCGTTGTCGCGGTGGTGCTCTGCGGGGGATTGTTCTTCTTGCAGTACCGCCCGGATTCCCAGACCGGCGACGCGGCGGCACGCTCGGCGATCACGGCAGCCTCCGAGGGCGCGGTGGCCGTCTTGTCGTACTCGCCCGCAACCGTCGACCAGGACTTGGCCGCAGCCAATTCCCACCTGACCGGCGAATTCTTGCGGTACTTCCGCGATTTCGGGCAACATTTCGTGGCACCGGCGGTCAGGCAACAGGACGTCAAGGCTTCGGCCACCGTGCTGCGTGCCGCAGTGTCGGAGTTACATTCGGACTCGGCGGTCGTGCTTTTGTTCATCCACCAGACCACCACCAGCAAGGACCAACCGAAGCCGATTTTGACGTCGAGCAATGTGCGGGTAACGCTGGCAAAGGTCAACAGCGCCTGGCTGATATCGAAATTCGAACCTATCTGAGCGCCTCAAGGTCCTAGGGTAGTTGGGGACAGCCGCGGACCGGCTGATGCGGCCCGCATGTGAGGTGAGGAGCGATCGATGCGACGAGTCAGCGCGCTGGTAACCGTAGCGCTGGTGGCCGCGGCAATCATCCCGGGCTGGGTCTGCACGGCGGATCCGTATCCGGAGCCGATCAGACCTTCCGATCCGGTTGCCCTCAACGGGACATTCCGGGCTACGTCCGACGGTAATTGGGCGCGGTTAGACCACCAGTTTTACGACCAGAAAACTGTCATCAGTACCTGGACCATCACGACCACCTGCAGCACCTCGCTTGAATGCGCGGGCCAGATGACCAGCGACCAGGGATGGAGTGCGGCCATCAAACTGCTTGCGGGCGATCTGTGGCTCGTCACCCACGACGTGGAAGACTTTGTCCGGTGCCCCGACGGCACGGTGTTCCCCGGGCATCAGCACTTCAAGTTCTACCCGACCGA
>NZ_JBYCKY010000019.1:0-9362 GCF_057473605.1 Mycobacterium sp. TH-M82
ATCATTCCGATTGGCCCGCCGGATGCGACGGCCCGCACGGCGATGTGGGAACGATTTCTCGGTTCGGCCGCAGACACCGTCGATGTTGACGCACTGGTTGCCCAGACCGCGATGTTCACCCCAGCGGACATCGAGTTCGCTGCGCGCAAGGGCGCGCAGTTCGGATTCGAACGCGAAATCGAGTTCCGCCGCGGCGAAGCGGCGCAGACGTCGGACTATCTCCGGGCGATCAGCGAAACCCGCCCGTCGTTAACGCAGGCCGTGCTCACCGAGTTCGGCGAGGATACCGAGTTGTACACCCGGCTCTGATCTCGGCGGCTGAGCCTGGCCTAGCCTCGGCCTAGCCTGGCCCGCCTGAATCTGTGATGCGTCCTGCAAGTTGGACTGCAACTAGCGGGCGCAGCCCTTCGCTAGCATATACCCTATGGGGTATGGTATACCTCTGCAGGCGGCCCTTTTGGGACGAGCGCGCACGGCCGATGGAGGCAAACATGATAGCGGTGCCAGGCTGGTCGGCTGTTGTGGCAGACTTCCGCAGGGACGCGGTCACAGATGGAGAGGCTTGAATGCTGACCTTTCTCAAGCGGGTTTGGGTACCGATCGTTGTCGTGGTGGCAGCTGCTCTCGGAAGTGTTGCCGTTATCAACCTCCGTGGCGCTTTCGGTTCCGACGAGATTTTTTCGTGGACCGGCAGCGGCTCAGACGTGATCGAGTCGATCAATACCAAACGTGTCACGTATGAGGTTTTCGGTCCTGGTGGGGCGGCAGGGAGTGTGAGCTATCTGAATTCCGACAGCCAGGCGGAGCAGGCGGACTTCAGCAGTCTGCCGTGGGTTTACACGATGGCGACGACAGAGCCCGCAGTCATCGCCAACGTGGTGGCCCAAGGCAACGGCGACGGCATCGGGTGTCGCATCACGGTCAATGGTGATATCAAGGATGAGCAGTACTCTAACGGTCACCACGCGCAGGTCTTTTGTCTGGTGAAGGCCGCATGAGCGGCCAAGCAGACTCGCGCCCGGCCTTCATGCGGTTCGTGCGGAGCTTTGCCTGGCCGATCATCATCGCCTGGTTGTTTCTCACGGTTGCCATAAACGTTCTGGTACCGCAGATAGAAGTGGTCTCCAGAACGCATGCGGTAACGATGTCACCGCAAGACGCACCGGCCATGATCGCCGCAAAACGCATCGGCAAGACTTTCGAAGAGTTCGATTCCGACAGCATGGTCATGTTGGTCCTGGAAAGCAACGACGCACTCGGCCCACAGGCACATCGCTACTACGACAGCCTGGTGAAAGAACTGGAGGCAGACCACAGGCACGTACAGCATATTCAGGACTTATGGGGAGACCCGATCACCGCCGCCGGCGTTCAAAGCGGGGACGGCAAAGCCGCATATGCGCAGATCAACACGGCCGGCGACCAAGGCAGCACCTTGGGAAATGAGTCGATCGACGCGGTCCGCAAGATCGTCGCCGCCTCACCGCCCCCCGCCGGGGTCCGGGTGTACGTCACCGGTCAAGCCGCACTGACGACGGACATGACCGAGGCCGCCGACAAGAGCATGTTCAAAATGATGGCGGTGACCGGCGTGGTCATCGTGACCATGCTCGCCCTGGTCTATCGGTCCGCCAGCACCGTGCTTCTGGCCCTGGTCATGGTTGGCTTTGAGATGGGCACTGCCCGGGGGCTCGTCGCGTTGCTGGGCAACTATGACCTGCTGGGGTTTTCGACGTTCGTCGTCGCCATGCTGTCGTCGCTGGCTATCGCCTCGGGAACAGACTACGCGATCTTTCTCATCGGACGCTATCACGAAGCGCGTCAGGCCGGCGAAGACCGGGAAAGCGCCTGGTACACGATGTATCGTGGAACCTGGCACGTTATTTTAGGCTCCGGGCTCACGATTGCGGGGGCGTCATTGTGTCTGCACTTTGCCCGGTTGTCCTATTTCAAGGCGTTGGGTATTCCGTCGGCGCTGGGCCTGCTCGTGGTGATTGCAGGCGCGCTGACGGTCGGGCCGGCGGTTGTCGCCGTCGCTAGCCGGTACGGCCTGCTCGATCCGAAGCGGGTGGAGGGGCGCGGGTGGCGGCGTATCGGCACCGCGACCGTCCGCTGGCCGGGGCCGGTGTTTGTGGCAGCACTGCTTGTCACGCTCGCCGGCATATTGATGGTGCCGGGCATGAAGATCAGCTACAACGACCGCTACTACATACCCAGTGGCCTTCCCTCGAATATCGGCTACGATGCCGCAGAGCGCCATTTCAGCGCCGCCCGGATGAATCCCGATGTTCTCATGATCGAAGGCGATCATGATATGCGGAATCCCAGCGACATGATCATCCTCGACAGGATCACCAAGAACATCTTCCGCACACGCGGAGTGGAAAGAACACAAGGCATTACGCGGCCGTTGGGAAGCCCGATCGACCACACGTCGATACCGTTTCAGATCAGTATGCAGGCGGTCCCGATACAGGAAAACCTGCAATTCATGAAAGACCGGATGGCCGACATGCTGAAGATGAGCGATGACCTGGGCGCCATGATCGACTCCATGACGCGCCTGCGTGATCTGGTCGGGCAGATGAGCGACACGACCCAGCACATGGCCGATCACATGGTGGAAATAACGCAAATCGTCGATGAGATACGAGACCATATTGCTGATTTCGACGACGTGATACGCCCGATCCGTACCTATACCTACTGGGAGGCGCACTGTTTCAACATCCCGGTCTGCTGGGCGGCCAGGTCGGTATTCGACGCATATGACGGCATGGACCGATTCAGCGAGAACATGCGGCCGCTGCTCAACGATCTGGACGACCTGAACACGGTGCTGCCGCACATGGTTGAGCAGTTCTCCCCGATGATCGCGATCGCGAAGTCCATGCAGGGCAGCCTGCTGAGCATGCACAGCAGTTTCTCGGGGTTGGTCACTCAGATGTCGCGGATGACCGACACCGCGAGTGCGATGGGCCAGGCCTTCGACTCCTCGAAGGCTGACGACTACTTCTACTTGCCACCGGAAGCATTCGACAACCCGGACTTCCGGAAAGGCCTGAAGATCTTCTTGTCCCCGGACGGTCGAGCCGCGCGTTTTGTCATCACCTATGATGCGGACCCGGCAACTCCTAAGGGCATCTCCTTCGTGAAGCCGGTCCTCGCCGCCGCACACGATGCGGTGAAGGGCACCCCGTTGACCAGCGCCAAGTTCTATCTCACCGGGACGGCAGCGGTCTACAACGACATCCAAACCGGCGCGAAATACGACATCCTGATTGTCGGAGTGGCGGCGGTGACGCTGATCTTCATCGTCATGCTGCTGATCACCCGGGCGCTGGTTGCCGCAGCCACGATCGTCGGTACCGTGCTGCTGTCGCTGAGCGCCGCCTTCGGCCTGACCGTCCTCGTCTGGCAGCACCTTTTCGGCTTGGACCTGAACTGGATCGCCCCCGTTTTCGGGGTGATCATCCTGCTCGCCGTCGGATCCGACTACAACTTGCTGCTGGTCTCCCGCTTCCAAGAAGAAATCGGCGCGGGAATAAATACCGGCATCATCCGCTCGATCGGCGGCACGGGCTCAGTCGTCACCGCGGCGGGCTTGGTATTCGCCTTCACGATGATGTCCATGGTCGCCAGTGACCTGCACTCCATCGGCCAGGCCGGTAGCACGATCGGCCTCGGGTTGCTGTTCGACACCTTGATCGTGCGCTCGTTCCTGACGCCGTCTATTGCGGCGCTGTTCGGACGCTGGTTCTGGTGGCCGCAAAAAGTGCAACAGCGCCCGCCAAGATTCATGTTTCAGTCTGGCCGGACCAAGTCGGCTGGCTCGGATTCGGCTACCGAGGAAATTCCGACGAAATAACATTGCGTGGTCTCGTGCTCACGGCGGGGCGTCGGTGCCTTCGCCCGCCGGTTCGTGGGTCTGCAGACATGCGACGGTGTAGACGAGTTCGACCAACGCGGTAGCCACCAACAGCAGCAACCCAACGGTGTAGGTGTTGTGCACCCGATCGTAGGTCGCGCCCATCACCAGCGGCGGGAAGTAACCGCCTAACCCGCCGGCGGCCGAGACGATTCCGGTGACCGAGCCGACCGAGTCGGGCGGAGCGCGATGCGTCACCCACGCAAACACTCCGCCGGTGCCGATACCGAGCGAGAGTGCCAGCGTGATGAACGTCGCACCCGACCACAGATCCGGTGGCGGCCGAAAGACGGCGACGAACGCCAGCGCCGCGGTCCCCGCCAGCGAGGCCAGCACCACGTACTTGGGTGCGATGCGGTCGGCCAGTGCCCCGCCGACAGGCCGGGCCAGCACCGCGGCCAACGCAAACGCGGCGGTGCGGGCACCGGCATCGACCGGTGCGAATCCGTAGATGTTCTTGATGTAGGTAGGCAAGTAGGTGCTGAACGCGACGAACCCACCGAACACCAGCGCGTAGAGAAACGACATCTCCCAACTGACCCGCGACCTGGCCGCGGCGATGAGCTTCGGCACCACCGGAGCGGTGTTCGGGGTGAAATAAGGTCCATTTCGCATCACCGCGACACATAAGACGGCGGTGGCCACCAACGCCGTCGCGACCATGACATGGGTACTGAACAGGCCGAACGACCGTACGAACCGCGGGGTGAAAAACGCCGACAGCGCGGTGCCGACCATGCCCATACCGAAAACCCCCGTCGCAAAGCCGCGGCGGGCAGGTTCGTACCAGTTGTTGGCGAATGGGATACCGACCGCGAACACCGTGCCGGCCACACCGAGGAAAAACGCGGACACCACCAGCATGAGATACGACCCGGCGTTTGAGGCGGCCCCGACGGCCAAGACCGGACCGACCGAGCCGAGGGACACGGCGACGAACATGGTGCGACCGCCAAACCGGTCGGTCAGTGGCCCGGCGACGATTCTGCCCAGTGACCCCACTAGGATCGGGGTGGCTACCAATAGTGCTTCTTGGTTGCTGCTCAATGACATTCGCCCGGCGTCGCGAGTCCCCAACGGACCGACCAAGTTCCACGCCCAGAAGTTGATGGTCGAGACCCAGGTGGCTAGGGCCAGGTTCACGCTTTGCCGCGTCCCGATGCCCAGTCTGTCGGCTGGCTTCACTTCGCCCAGCCTAGCCCCACCGTCGGATGACAGTGCCGTCTACCGTCAAACACGCCGGGCGGCGTCGTCGCTTGACGTCCGAACTGGCGGTGACGATGCGAGCCGCACCGAATAGATGGAATGCCCGGCGATCCAGTGGGTGATCGCTGTGGCGAGCACCGTGGCGACAATCATCGGAATCGTCAGGCCCAGCCCGCTGTGCGTGAGCTCGAGCACCAGGACCGAGCCCGCCAGCGGGGCCTGCATTGCGGAGCCGATCGTCGCCGCCGCGCCGATCAACGCGTAGGCACCCAGCGGGCTGCCCGGCCAGATGAACCCCCATGCCAGCCCGAGGCAGCCACCCAGCACGGCGCCGGTGCTCATCACCGGGGTGAACAACCCGCCGGACGCACCGCTGCCCAGACACCCTGCGGTGACCAATGGTTTGAGCACACTCAATGCCGCCAACAGGCCCAGGCTGCCCAGGCCGAGGAAAGCGTCATGCGCCATGCCCTTGCCGTTCCCATACAACTGCGGCAACGCCAGCCCGATCAGCGCGAGCATCGAGAATGCGGCCAGCGGCGCGAAAAGTGATGGCCGGCCGGTGATCCGGTGTCGAGAAACCCAACCGATGAGCCAGACGTACGCCGCGGCAAATATCCCGATTATCGGGCCGATCACCGCCGCCCACACCAGAAGCCGTATGTCATAGGGGTAATCAGGTACATCAACATAGGTCGCATGGCGCGGCAGGTATATCCATGCCGCCACGGTGGACACCGCCGAGCATGCCAGCGCGGGCAGCACCACGGGCAGGTTCACCGAGCCGATCATGACTTCGGCGGCAAACAACGCGCCGCCGAGTGGAACGTTGTAGACCGCGGCTAAACCGGCGCCGGTGCCGCAGGCGACCATGAGCCGGTACTGCGTTCGCGACATGCCGGCCCAGTCGGACAACACGCTTCCCGAGACCGCTCCCAGCAGTCTGGGTGCGGCTTCGCGTCCCAGCGATGCGCCCAGGCCGATCACGATCTCTTGGATAACCGACGTACCCACACTGCGCCGCACCGAGAGTTTGCCTTCCCCGGTCCACAACACCTCGTCGGCCGCTGATGTCTTGCCGGGGGTGAAGCGGCGCAGCAGATACCAGGCTACGCCGCCGAACACCCCGGCGAACAGCAACGGCGTCACCCGTCGCCACCCGCTGGTCCGCGCGACGGCTTCGGAAAATCCACCGCCTTTGGTGCTGACGCCGAACGCAACGTGCTCGGCGGTGAACAAGATCAGCATCATCAGGTCAGCGAGCAACCCCGCCGCGGCTCCGGTGACCAATATCAGCAGCCAGAATTTCAGCGTGAGCGGTGCATCGCCGTCTCCGGTCGCATTGGGCTGCAACATTGTTCCGTGACCCCAGGGCAGGCGCTGCTGGACCAGTCTGACCGGGCCGCGCTTGCGGGGAGGCGCCGACCTGCTCCCACCTGACCCGGGATCTCCGTCGCGGGCCGCTGTCGGTTCGCCGATGGGATCGGTCATGATATCGGGGTAAGCCCGAGGGATCGGCCCACCAATGGCCTCCGTGCGGGCCGCAGACGCGCTGCGGTCGCGCAGAGCGCGAGCGCCGAGGCGCTTTCGGGACGCGCGACCACCACCGGGACGCCCCGGTCGCCGGAGTCGCGAAGCTCGACGTCTAAAGGTATCTGTCCGATGGCCTCGCAACCGATTTCGGCTGCCAGCTGCTCGCCGCCACCGGCGCCGAACAACGCGCTGGTCTGCCCGCAGTGCGGGCAGACCAGTTCGCTCATGTTCTCGATCACGCCCGCGACCGGCATCTGCACCTGCTTGGCCAGTGCTCCCACTCTGCTGGCCACCGAACGGGCCGCGAGTTGGGGGGTGGTGACCGCTACCAGTGCGGCGTCGGGCAGCAACTCGAGCACCGAGAGCGTCACGTCGCCCGTGCCCGGAGGCAGGTCCAGGATCAGCACGTCAAGGTCTCCCCAGAAGGTATCGTTGACGAACTGGGTGAGGGCCTTGTGCAGCATCGGACCGCGCCACACGATCGGCTCGTTGGGACCGACGAAGAAACCCAGTGACATCAAGGCGACGCCGTGCGCGTGAACCGGAAGCATCCGCCCGTTCATCGCGACGGGCGCGCGGTGCACTCCGAAGAGCTGAGGCACCGAGTATCCCCACACGTCGGCGTCGATGAGTCCAACGCGACGGCCCTGCCGAACCAGCGCCACAGCGAGATTTGCGGCAATACTGGACTTGCCGACGCCACCTTTTCCACTGGCGATCGCGTAGGTTTCGCGCGGGTCTGAGCTGGCGCGACCGTCGACTGCGTAGCGAGCGACGCGGTCGCGCTCGTCGGGCGACATCGTCGACAGTCTTACCTCGCAGCGCTTCACCCCAACGACCGCGTCGGCTGCGGCGGTGATATCGCTCCGAATCTGTTCGGACATTGGGCAGTTCGGGGTGGTCAAAGCGATATCGACCCGTACCCGGCCGCGACGGCCGACCTCGACGTGCCGCACCATGTCCAATTCACCGAGCCGACAACGAAGTTCCGGGTCGACAACGCTCTCTACGGCAGAGCGCACCTGAGAAGCAACGATCCGCCGCTCGGTCATGGCGCTGATTCAGCGAGGCCGGTGAATACCGCCGCACTGTACTCGGCGCGGGCAGCCCACCACCGCGAGGTTGGGTCGGTTCGCTCGCCGTGACGCACTACCCATGCTTGCGCGTACGCCGAGAGCCACCGCAGCGTGGCCCGCTTATCTTGGCCGAGCATCGCTTTCAGGGCGAACCGGCGTTCCCCGCGCCGGTATCCCACGCCGATAGCCGCTGCCCCGGCCGACAGCGCGTGGTGGGTGAGCACCATTCCGCATCTGATCGGTGTGACCACGGCGTCGAGCAACTCGTCGAATCCGCAATCGGTGTCCAGTGGATCAGTAGCGGTGCGAAGGGCCAGCGGCAGTTGGCCGAACGCCCGCACCCGCGGCTGCTCTTCGGTCAGCACCGCTAGGGCCAGTTCGGCCCACGCCGTGATCGTATCGCTGCCCAGATCCGCGACGGCGCAAAGATAACCCGGCGCCCAGGACCAGATATGTTCGAAGAACAGTGCGTCGGCGACGAACCGATCATGGTCATTGCCGGCATCGTGCAGACCGGCATAACACATCAGCAGCACACCGAGATGGTCGGCGTCAGCGGGTGGATCCACTCCGGCCGCGCGCCAGAATCCCTCGATCCGGTCGAGCCCGTGCCCGCCCAGCTTGCCCTCGGGGCCTAGGTGGATAGCCGCATGCGGCAGCGCCGCCAGTATGAAGGCCTCGGTGTGGTCGGCGGCGGTGATGCGGGGGAGTCCCAGGGCGTCGGTCACCCGATCGGTCGCTGGCGGCGGCGAGTGGGCGACCGCACCGAGCGCACGGAGCAATTCGCAGCGGTCGGTGGTAGCCGGCGCCATGAGGCCTGCCGTGGTCATCGGGCCGGGATCCGGTAGGCGTCGCCGGAGGGTTTGAGCGGACGCATCAGCCAGTACGGGCGGCGGGTTCGATCGGGTGTGACGGTCGGCGCGGTGCGCGTCATCGCCAGCCACTGGCGGTAGACGTCGCGCGCTTTGGCGGTGTCCACCCAGATGTCACCGGCCCGGTCATCGCGGCCCGCCGGTGTCACCCGCACCGCCTGGTGCCAGCAGTGCATTCCCGAGATCGGATCCGGCTGAACCGGGAACACGAGGTTTTGGTGCACCCCGGTGTCGCCCCACCAAATGCGTTGCGTATCAGGATCGCTGCTTGTGTAGGGTTCCACGGGCCGCAGTCTTCGCATCGACCAGGCGGGCCCGTTGCGGTCCAGGTCGACGGTGGCCATCATGGCGCGCGCCCCGTTCGGCTCGCCCGCGGTGCGCCAGCGTCCCATGTGATGACTGCAGGCGACCACGCCCGGGCGGATGCCCTCGGTGATCCAGGCTTTGGCGACGAAGTGCCCGATGGCGGTCTCGATCCGCACCAGCTCACCGGTTTTGGCAATACCGAACCGTTCCGCGTCGGCCGGGTGAATCCACACCGGATTCGTATGGGCCAGCTCGTCGAGCCATTTGGAGTTGGCGGTTCGGGTATGCACCTGTGTGGGTACCCGAAACGTCGAGAGCAGCACCACCTGATCGTCGGCGAGTGCATCGGGGTGAACGTGGCTTTTGATGTAGCCGGGCAGCGCGTGCTCGGGCCAACCCCATGCCGCAAGCGTCGACGAATAGAACTCGAGCAGACCCGAC
>NZ_JBYCKY010000020.1:0-13476 GCF_057473605.1 Mycobacterium sp. TH-M82
CTTAAGCACCGCCGCCCTGTCTTCCTCGCCGACGGCCGGCTGGTGCGCCAGCCGCGCGGCGACCCGATCCAATGCGGCGCGCCGGCGAAGGTGGACAGCCTGCGCGTGCATCGCCTCGAGCAGGTATGCCTGCAGGGAGACGCCGCGTGTCACAGCCGCTGACCGGATCTGGTCAAGGTCGTCGGCTGGAACATCACGGATAAGAACATTCGGCATGAACAGATGCTATCAATATTGATAGCATCGTTGCAAACGGATGTTCGTCTGTGGGCGGGCCAGGGCCCGATGACACGTCATGCGAAACGCCGGCAACAAGATCGCGGTCACGTTGGCCGCCGACGGCCCGCGGGTGCAGCACGGCACCGAGCGGTACCGGGTCGGCGCCGATGGTCAGACGGTGTTCGGCTGACCGGCACCTATCCTGGCATGGCACGATGGTGGCGCGTCGTCGACGACCCGGGGGCGGTAGCTCAGTTGGTTAGAGCCGCGGACTCATAATCCGTTGGTCGCGGGTTCGAGCCCCGCCCGCCCCACAAAACAGCAGGTGAGAGGCAGTGCGCCAGACGTTCAGTCGGAGTGCGACCTTGAGAATTGACGTTTAATCGACGTTTATTGCACGTGGTCGAGCGCCTCGCCAACCTCCGGATGCGTCTTCCCGCGGTACAGGTAGTGCCGCATCGTGGTGGTCATGTCGCTGTGACGGAGAACGTCGGCGGCTACCCGGGGGTCGGCGGTGGCGTCGGTGATGAGGTCGCTCAGGGTTTTCCGGCTCTTCCGACTTGGTAGGGGTCTGGTGTGACCGATTCGAATCAAGCCGTCGTGCGAGGTGCCTCACGTAAAAGTGAGCGCGAAGCGGTGGCTGGTGCCTCACGCATGGTGAGCGCGTGGGGGGCTTGCACTACTTCGCCTTGGCCAATCGGTTGATTGACGGCTGTAATGCTTCCAGGTCGATGTGGCGGGCCGCGGCGAGGGCTTCGGTCTTGGTCTTGGCCAGGTCGAGCAGCTGCATTTGGATGGCGTTGATCTGACGGGTCAAATCGGCCGGGTTGACACTCTCGATTCGAGCGGCGACGTCCGAAAGTTGTTGGCCATCAAGGATCTCCGCTGCCTGTAGCCGCTGCCACGGGGTGGCCGGCTTGTCGTAGACGCGCTTGCGGCGACCGGCCCCGGTGGTGGTGTAGCCGACGGCCTTTTTCGTCGGGGTGAAAAAGTTCAGCCGCAGCGACACCAGCTGCCACAGCTGGTTGAGCAGCTCCAGCTCTTCTGGGGCGTCGTAGCGCCAGTAGAAGGCGTGTTTGCGCACCACATGGTTGTTCTTTGACTCCACGTGGGCCTGGTCGTTCTTCTGGTACGGCCGTGAGCGGGTCTGTTCGATGTCGCGGGCCTGCAGCCACGCGGCGACATCGTGGTTGATGAACTCAGACCCGGAGTCGGAGTCAAAGATCACCATCGGGAACGGGAAACGCTCCTGGCACTCCTCGATGCCTTCGGTGATCCACTTGGAGGCGTTGTTGCGGATCGAGGTGTTCTCGGTCCAGCCGATCACCACATCGGTCATCGTCAGTGTGCGGGCGAACTCACCGATCAGACTCGGCCCGCAATGCGCCACGGTGTCGGCCTCGATCACCCCCGGAACCTCGGGCGCCTCATCCGAGCAGGTACGAATCTTGATCGAATTACGCAGCAGTGGTGATGGTTTCGTTGTCGAGATGCCCTTGATGCGCATCGCATCTCGGGCGGGTTTGAGGTAGCGGTCCACAGTGGCCGCGCTCATCGCGTTCAGCTCGGCCAGTGCCTGCTCGGTGGCGAACGGCTTGTCGAGATCACCGGCGGCGGCCAAAAGCGGCAGCCACAGATCGCGCATGACCACCAGGTACTTGCCGCACGGCATCCCCATCAACGCCCATACGTGCTCCAAAAGCGCCCTTGCGTCGTCGCTGAAGCCGCGCGGTCGCAACGTGCGCCCGTCGAGCTGCTCGGCCGGATCCGGCAGCCGCGGGCCGGTCAGCATCCGCCGGGCCGTCGAGCGACCCATCCCGGTGGTCGCCACCACCCGATCCAGAATCTCGCCCTTAACCGCCTTCGACGCCTTGCGGTACTGACCTCGCAGTTTGTTCGTGACCTGCCGCCTCGCGGCCATATCGACCTTGCCTTCCAACATCAGGCAAGCCTTCCGCGCTACGCGCTCAAAATAGCTGAGGCACCACCACCGGCCACGCGCTCAAAGTAGGTGAGGCACGCCGTCGTGTTGACACAGCGTTCTGTCGGCCCTTAGCCTGAGGGCCTAGTTCCCTGCCGTCCTCCGGGACTGGCAGGGCTTTTTCGTTTTTCGGGAGCCGCACTCAATGGTGAACGCGCTTCGGACCTGCGTAGTCCTGGACTACCAGAATATGCACCTGACAGCGCATGGCCTTTACGACTCGACCCGCTATGGGCCAAAACACGATTGTCTGCTGGACCCGATTACGTTTGCGGTCAATCTCGTTAACACCCGCAATTCACGCCAACGGCCCGGCTACCCACCCGCAGAGATTGTCTCGGTCCTTGTTTACCGCGGGCTGCCTTCATCGAAGCGTGAACCCGATGCATACGCTCGAAGTCTTGCCCAAAAGGCCCAATGGGAACGCGACCGGAGAGTGCGTGTCCATCTGCGTCCGCTGTACTACCGATATCGGTATGACAGCCAAGGTGGTCGAGTGCTCGACCAGGACGGCAACCCGATCGTTGAAGAGGTCCGGGAGAAGGGCGTCGACGTGCTCTGCGCGCTGACCGTGGTGCGGGAAGCAGCGTCACCGGAGAATGATCTAGTGATTTTAGCGTCACACGACACAGACCTGGAGCCCGCGCTAGACGAGGCACTGCGGCGAGGAAGCGCGCGCGTCGAGACCTGCCAATGGTTTCGCCCAGGTGGGGAATGGCACACAAAACAGCTGCGGCCCGCCGATCGGCAGGTGTGGAATACGCGTATCGGCGAAAGCGAGTTTCAACGAAGCTGGGACTTAACCGACTACTCGTAGTCGACCTGGCCCCTTTCCACCGGCCCAGCGTGGCCGGTCTCGTGCGCCCCGCGTCGGCGCGGGCGATACTACCGGGCGACCGGCTCTCCGGGGTACTCGCGTGCCATGCGCTATTGGCGGAGAAAGAGTGAAACGATAGGTTGCGCAGGCCGCTGGCCTTGGCTTGGCTGAAGCGGTCCTCGACGCGGGCATGTTGGCGATGGCGCAGTTCGAGTCGGGGGAGCTGACCGGGGATAAGCGCCATCAGTTGGGGGTGTCGGTGACAAACCCGGTGATGCGGTGTCCGTCGGAGTCGGTGAAACGCAGTTGTGCGCCGGGGTGGGGCGTTCCTTGCGCAGGATTAGCCTTGGATTAGCCTGGTTCCTGCATCCAGACGCGCTTGTCCCCGGCCTAAAGGCCGAGGTTTGCGCGCTACGTTCTTACTGGTCAGACCGCGCCGTCGCATCCGCCCGGTGGTGCCGGCCGCGTGCCCGCGCCGTCGTGGACGACGCACTGCTTGGTCAGCGCCATCCATCCGCCGGGGTTCTCGACGGTGGCGGCGCCGTGCTGGGTGACGCGCCAGTACGAGCCGTCAGGGTAGGGTTCGCCGTCGCAGTAGCCCTCCGACATCAGCGAGCCCGTACGACCGCCATCGCAGTGACCGCGCATCGGGTCGGGCATATGCGCGTCGCAGTAGCCGGGGTTGGAAAACATCATGTTGTTGGGGCAGTACGTGTTGTCCGGGTCCGCAACGGCGACGCCGGAGACATCGGCACCCGACAGCGCGGTGGCGGCCGCGACCGCAACTGCCAGCACCGCTGCACTGGGGCGGGGTCTCATAGCGGGCACCTTAACATCGCGAACATCGCGGCTCTGTCGAATTCATCGGCTTCGCAGGCACTGGAGGTCCAGCTGGGTCTAACGCGGCATGCGGCCGGGCACATACGAGGCCGGCGCTTCGGGCAGTGCCAGCTTGCCGAGCTGATACTTGATCGCGATCTCCCAGGCGCTGGCAGCCGGGAAGAACAGGACGTTGCGGACATCTCCAACGATGGCGAGCTTGGCGACGGGTTCACAGCCGCGCGCAATCTCAACCCCTTGGCCGCTGTCGACCAGGCGCAGCAGCTCCGATAGGCGTGTCTTCGCCTCATGGACACCAATACGGATGGCGGTCGACTTAGTCATGGACTTGGTTTAATCGGATGTTCGATCCGTCCACGCGGCTGACCTTCGAGGTCATGTCGTTCCGCTGAGCTGCGGTCCGCGTCTACGGGCTAAGCTACTCATTATGTCTACACAAACGACGACGATCCGGGTCTCCGTCCAGACTCGCGATCGCCTCGCAGCCCAGGCTCGTGAACGTGGCATCTCCATCGCCGGTCTGCTTAGGGAACTGGCCTCCCGCACCGAACGCGAGGCGATCTTCCGCTCGGAACGCGACGCCACCCGCGCGGAGGCGGCGGTGCAAGCCGTGCGCGAGGAGAACCGCGACTGGGACACCACCGTCGGCGACGGAATTGCCTGAACCGCGGCGAGGCGACCTCTGGCTGGTCGCCCTCGGTGCCGCCCGGGCCGGCGAGCCCGGTAAACATCGCCCCGCCATCGTCGTTTCGGTCGATGAGCTACTCGCCGGCGTCGATGACGAACTTGTCGTGGTGGTACCGGTGTCGGGCTCGGCCTCCGGCAGTGCCTTGCGGCCCCGTGTCTCACCCACCGAGGGCGTCGACGTCGACAGCGTCGCCGTCTGCCGGGGTGTCCGCGCTGTTGCTCGCACCCGCTTGTTGAAACAGTTGGGGGCTCTAACGCCGGAAACAATGCGTCAAATCGAGCGTGCGCTCGAGCTGATCCTGGGTATCGAGAGCGCCTTGAGGCCCGTCCGACGGCCAGAGTAGGCCGGCTCGGCCGGTTCAACCCGCGAACCGTTACGCGCTTCCCAAACCGCTGATCGTCAGCAGCTCGCTGTCCCGGTACGCCCGGCCGCTGGGATGCATCAGGTCGTGGAACCACAGTTTCGGGGCCGTGGTGTATGGGGAATCCCAGGAGTCCCACGGTAGGTGTGTCTGGGTCTTTCCGGCCACGAATCCCCAGTTGTATGCACCGACATTGTGGCGCCTCATAATCGGCAGCACTCCGTCGATGGTGTTGCCGCGGGTGCGCGCCATGTACTCGGTGCACAGCAGCGGCCGGCCCAGCGAGGCAAGCTCGTTGATCCGGGCTGCGAAGGTGGCCGGTTGATCGTAGGAGTGGAACGTGATCACGTCGGAGTTTGCCAGTTGCGTGTCGACGATCCCGCTGTCGGTCCGGGAACCCTCCCAGACACCGCTTGTCAACGGCTGACGCACATCGACTGACCGCGCCCAGCGGAACACCTGGGGGAGCAGATCGGCGACCCGGTCCAGCTTGTCGGTCCGCTCGACGTCGTGGTACTCGCGCGCGAGGTTGTCGGGCTCGTTCCACAGATCCCAGCCCAGCACGCGGTTGTCGTAACGGAATTGGGTCATCACCCCGGTGACGTAGTTCTGCAGGGTGGTGCGATAGCGGTTGTCGTCGATGTGTTCGGCGCCCGGGCTCTGCACCCACCGGGAGTTGTGGATCCCGGGCCGGGGCGGGCGCTGCCGGCCCGGTCGTGGAAACGGGTCCCAGCAGGAGTCGAAGAGGACGAACACCGGCTTGATGCGATGGCGTGCCGCGATGGCGACGAACTGGGCCAGCCGGTACTGGAAGCCCTCGGAGTCCTGAGCCCACAGCAGATCGTGCAGGAATACCCGCACCGAGTTGAGACCGGCGGCTCGGGCCCAGCCAAGCTCGACATCGATGCGTGCCGGGTCGAAGGTGCTGGCCTGGAACATCTCCAGCTGGTTGACGGCGTTGGAGGTGATGTAGTTGGCGCCGACCGGCCAATCCTGCGCTTGATACCAGCGGTTGGCCCGATCGGCTGACCATCGGTGCGAGTCGGCGGCGGCGGCGCGGGGTATCTGGGTCAGCACACCCGCTGCCGCCATCAGCAGCGGCAGTTTCACCACCGTACGACGCCGCACGGAAGTGACGATACGTCCCCTGACGACATTTTCGTGGCTTTCCGGGGCAGGACACGGCAACCAATGGCGGTCACCCGAGTCGGGCCAGGCCGTCGACCACCGAGCGTGCCGACCGTTGCGGCACCCACAGGCGGTCTGCCTATCATCTGGCTTGTGTCGAAACACCTACCGGACCGTCTCAAGGACAAGGTCGTCGTCATCACCGGCGCGGGCAGCGGATTCGGCAAGCTGATCGCCCAGAAGTGCGCGGCGGGCGGCGCCAGGATCGTCGGTGTCGACATCGACTCGGCGAACCTCAACGCAGTTTTCGACGGACTCCGCGACAGCGGTTTCACCGTCACCTCCCAGGTCGCCGACGTCTACGACCAGATGATCAAACAGGGCCGCGGCCAGGTCGTGAACATCTCCTCGATCTACGGCAACGCCGGAGTCGAAGGCTCCGGTGTCTACAGTTCGACCAAGGCCGCGGTCACGGTGCTCTCGGACTCGTTGCGGACCGAGGCGAAGGGAAAGATCAAAGTGACCACCGTCAAGCCGACCGGTGCCTTCGGCACCAACCTCGCCAGCGGCGTTGTCAACGAAACCGCAATCATGGGCCTGGTCGGCCAGCGCGGCGACATCACCGTCCGGGCCAGCGGCGAAGACTACATCTACTGACCCACCACCTAGATTCGAATGAGACGGCTTTGCCGGTACGGCAGGAATGAAAGGGAATGAGATGAGCACGGGTGTCGAGCAGTTGGAGTTTCAGGCGGAGGCTCGCCAGCTGCTGGATTTGATGGTCCACTCCGTCTACTCCAATAAGGACGCGTTTCTGCGGGAGCTGATCTCCAACGCCTCCGACGCGCTGGACAAGCTGCGGCTGGAGGCGTTCCGGAACAAGGACCTCGATGTCGACACCTCCGATCTGCACATCGAGATCGAGGTGGACAAGGATGACCGCACGCTGACCATTCGCGACAACGGCATCGGTATGACGCGCGCGGAGGTGGTGGATTTGATCGGCACTCTGGCCAAATCGGGCACCGCCGAGTTGCGCCAGCAGTTGCAGGAGGCCCAAAACGCCAAGCGCGCCAGGAGCACCAAGACCGCCAACACCGCCAAGCGCGCCAGGAGCACCAAGACCGCCAACACCGCCAAAAATACCGCTGCGCCCGAGGAGCTGATCGGGCAGTTCGGCATCGGCTTCTACTCGGTCTTCATGGTCGCCGACAAGGTCGAGCTGCTGACCCGTAGGGCCGGCGAGAGCGAGTCCACCAGATGGCAGTCGAGCGGCGAGGGCACCTACACGATCGAATCGGTCGGGCCGGATCAGCCTGTCCCGTACGGAACCTCGGTCACCCTGCACCTCAAGCCCGAAGACACCGAGGACGAACTGCACGACTACACCACCGAGTGGACGATCAGGAACCTGGTCAAGAAGTACTCCGACTTCATCGCCTGGCCCATTCGGATGCAGGTCGAGCGGCGTACCCCGCCGGCAGAAGAAGGCGGCGAAGAAGTCGTCACTACCGGAACCGAGACCCTCAACTCGATGAAGGCACTGTGGGCCAGGCCGAAAGACGAGGTTTCTGAACAAGAGTACAGCGAATTCTATAAGCACGTCGCACACGCTTGGGACGACCCGCTCGAGGTCATCTCGATGAAGGCCGAGGGCACCTTCGAGTACCAGGCGCTGCTGTTCATCCCGTCGCACGCCCCGTTCGACCTGTTCAGCCGCGACGCACAGGCCGGGATCCAGCTGTATGTCAAACGGGTGTTCATCATGGGCGACTGCGACCAGCTCATGCCCGAGTACCTGCGCTTCATCAAGGGTGTGGTCGACGCACAGGACATGTCGCTCAACGTGTCCCGCGAGATGCTGCAGCAGGACCGGCAGGTCGGGGCGATCCGGCGCCGGCTGGCCAAAAAGGTGCTCTCCACCATCAAGGAGCTGCAGTCGCACCGGCCCGAGGACTACCGCACCTTCTGGACCCAGTTCGGCAGCGTCGTCAAAGAGGGCCTGTTCTCGGACTTCGACAACCGGGAGGCGCTGCTGGACGTCTGCTCGTTCGCCTCGACGCACGGCGACGATGAACCCGTCACCCTTGCCGAGTACGTCGAACGCATGAAAGAGGGCCAGGAAAAGATCTTCTACGCCACCGGCGAGACCCGCGAGCAACTGCTGAAGTCACCACATCTGGAGGCGTTCAAGGCCAAGGGCTATGAGGTGCTGCTGCTCACCGACCCGGTCGACGAGATCTGGGTGGGGGCCGTGACCGAGTTCGACGGCAAACCGCTGCAGTCGGTGGCCAAGGGCGAGGTGGACCTCGACTCCGACGAGGAGAAGACGGCGCACAAGACCGAGCGCGAGGAGCAGCAGAAGGAATTCGCCGATCTGCTGGCCTGGCTGGCCGAGACACTGAGCGATCACGTCAAGGAGGTGCGGCTGTCCACTCGCCTGACCGAGTCACCGGCCTGCTTGATCACCGACGCCTTCGGTATCACACCGGCGCTGGCGCGGATTTACCGGGCATCGGGGCAGCAGGTCCCGGTCGGCAAACGGATCCTCGAACTCAACCCGGATCATCCGCTCGTCACCGGCCTGCGCCAAGCGCACCAGGCGGCCGGTGACGACGCTGCGCGTAAGGAGATCGCTGAGACAGCGGAATTGCTATATGGCACAGCGCTTCTCGCCGAAGGTGGTGCTCTGGAGGATCCGGCGAGGTTCGCAGAGCTGCTGGCACACCGGTTGGCCCGCACGGTATAGGCGCAACGTGTAAACGGTTTGACGCCTGGTCAGGTCACTGCCAGCCACCAGATCAGCAGAACTACCAGAGCAGCCAGCGATGCGGTGAGGCTGTCGTGAAGCCGGGCCGGGCAGTTTCGCCACAGCTGCTTGACCTGTTACCACCGCGCGAGCGCGTGCGTTCCGGAGCTAATGTATCCGCGTGACTGATCTGGACGTGCTCACCCGGGCCACCGCTGGGCTGGACCCGCCGCTGGCCGCGCTCGACCTGGCAGCAATGCGCGAGAACGCAGCCGATCTGGTGCGCCGTGCCGGCGGTAAGCCGGTACGCGTTGCCAGCAAGTCGGTTCGCTGCCGCTGGGTGCTCGATCAAGCGCTCGGCACCTCGGGCTTCGCCGGGGTGATGGCTTATTCGCTGCGCGAGGCAATCTGGCTCGCCGGAAACGGTATTTCCGATGTGCTCGTAGGCTATCCGAGCGCCGACCGCACCGCACTGGCTGAACTCGGTGCCGACGAGGCGCTGCAAGACGTGATCACGTTGATGGTGGACGACCCGGCCCAGCTCGCATTCATTCGTTCTGCTGCCGGGCCTGCACCGCTGCGGGTCTGCCTCGATGTCGACGCCTCGTTACGAATCGGGCCGCTGTATATAGGGGTGCACCGGTCACCGGTCCGCACCCCGGCGTCGGCGAAGGCATTGGCGGAGGTCATGCTGGCACAAGGCTTTCGTGTTGTCGGCGTGATGTTCTACGAAGCGCAGATCGCCGGCCTGCAGGACACCTCCTTGGCGGTGCGGCTGATGAAGAAGGCATCTGCTGCTGAACTCGCACGGCGACGCTCTTCCGTCGTCGGGGCGCTGGAAAACACCGTGGGCCCATTGCAGATCGTCAACTCCGGCGGCACTGGCAGCCTCGAGATCAGCTCGGCCGATCGGTCGGTGACCGAGGTGACCGCCGGTTCAGGGCTGTACACGCCCGGTATCTTCGATCGCTACGACGCCTTCACGCCACGGCCGGCGCTGTTTTTCGCGCTGCCGGTCGTTCGCAAGCCGACGTCGAAAATCGCGACCCTGTTCGGAGGTGGATACATCGCCTCCGGGCCAGCGGGACCAACGCGGCTGCCCAAGCTCGCAACGCCTGGACTGACACTGCTCGGCAGCGAAGGCGCGGGGGAGGTGCAGACACCCGTCACCGGAGCCGCCGCACTGCGCATCGGCGACCGGGTCTGGCTACGCCACGCCAAGGCCGGCGAGCTGCTCGAACGCTTCAACACCGTGCACGTCGTCGAGGAGAACCGCATCGTCGCGTCCCCGCCGTCCTACCGTGGTGAGGGCCGGACTTTCGGCTGATGAGTAGCGGGTTGGCAGCGCATGCGATAGCCATTCCGACAAGGGACAGGGCCCTATCCTCTCAGCCGAGGGGCTGGTGGAGCTGTTGAGATGCCGGTGCCCGGTGAGGTCGCTGAGGCATCGAGGGAGCGGCGCAGTCGCCGCCCCAGTGTCGCTGCGTGCTGGGCGCCTTGCCGGTCCAGCGGATGTAGGCGCGACGAAACTCCCGGGCGTCGCTGTACCCGACGGCACGGGCGACAGCATGGATCGGGGAGCTGGTTTCGCGGAGCAGCAGGGTGGCGTGATCGCACCGAACGCGGTCGCGGATGTCGCTGTAGCGGTGCCCGGCGGCCGCGAGTTTGCGGTGCAGGCTGCGTTCGGTCAGGTGGAGGTGGTCGGCGACCTCGACCATCGTCAGTGGCCGGCGCAGGTCACCCTGGAGCACGGCTTCGACCGCGGCGACGATGTCGGCGCGCGAACCGACCGGGTCGGCCAGTCTTTTGGCCGCGTCGAGCGCGACAGCGAGGTGGGCAGCGCTGTGGGTGCGAATGCGCCGTGTCAGGAACTCGGCAGGCACCGACATCCGGTTCGCTTCGGCGTCGAACGCGATGGAGCAACGGAAGAACCGTTGATACTCGCCAAAGTACGCCGGTTCGGGGTAGGTCAATTCGACCATGGCGGGCACGACATGGTCACCGAGGATGGCACGGATGAGCAACAGCGTGCTGCAGAGGGCCTCCTCGCACAGGAATTCGCGCAGCTCGGGCTCGGGTGCCCGTTCGGTGAACTCAAACGCGTACAGGTCGCCGTCTCGCCGGCCGCTGACGTTCATCAGGCTGCCGGCGGCCTGATGCCAGCGCAGTCCGAGTTCGACTGCCTGCGCACCAGTCTCGCATGCGCGCAGGGCGAAACCAAGGATGCCGAACGTCATGAGTAGGTCGCGGTTGCCGACCCGCATGCCGACCGGGCCCGGTGGCAGATCCCGTAATGCGCGCCGGAGAATCAGAGCGATCTGCCGGAACGACGCTCGCGAGTCGGGCAGGGTCAGCCAGGCAGCCGTCAGGCCGGTACCGTCGAACCAGGCCGTGGTGTCGATGCCGCGCCGGTCGGCGATCTCCACGACGCCGGCGAGCACCGAGGGCGGGATGACCGCCTGCTGCAGCGGATCGCCGTTCACAACACCCCAATTCTGTCTGGTTTGCCCCCCATGTTAGCTGCCGCAACCCTGGTGACTAGCGTCTTCGTTCGGTCTCATGGAGCGGGTGAGGGTTTGCATCGTCGGGGCCGGGCCTGCCGGGCTGTCGACGGCCCGGGCCTTGCGCCGGCTGGGCATCGACTACGACCAGTTCGAGCGGCACACTGACGTCGGCGGGATCTGGGACCTCGACAACGCCGGGACGCCGATGTACGAGTCGGCGCATTTCATCTCGTCGCGCACCATGTCCGGGTTCTTCGACTTTCCCATGCCCGAGTCGTTCCCCGACTACCCGGGCAACCGCCAGATCCTGGATTACACCAGGAGCTTCGCCGACCGTTACGGGCTGCGTGAGCGCATCCGGTTCGGGTGCGCGGTCACCGGCATAGCAGCCGAAGCCGACGACTCCGGGTGGCTGGTGCGCACGGCGAACGGCGACCAGCAGCGATATGACGCCGTTGTGTGCGCGAGCGGTGTCACCTGGGCGCCGCGCCTGCCGGACCACCCCGGCGTATTCGACGGTGAGATCCGTCATTCGGTCAGCTATCGCAGTGCAACCGAGTTCCGCGGCAAGCGCGTGCTGATCGTCGGGCTCGGCAACTCCGCTGCCGACATCGCTTGCGATGCAGCGGCTTCTGCCGATGCGACGTTCGTGAGCGTGCGTCGTGGGTACTACGTCATCCCCAAGCACCTCTTCGGTCTCCCGGCCGATGTGTGGGCGGAGACCGGTCCCAGCATGCCGCTGGTGCTTGAGCGGCCGGTGTTCAAAGCACTGCTGCGGCTGGTGCAGGGTGATCTCACCAGGTTCGGCCTGCCCAAACCCGATCACCGACTCTTCGAGTCGCACCCGTTGGTCAACAGCCAGCTTGTGTACCACCTGCAGCACGGCGACGTGGCGATCCGCCCGGACGTGGACCGTTTCGACGGCGACTGTGTCGTCTTCACCGACGGCAGCCGCGAACCGATCGACCTGGTGCTGTATGCCACCGGCTACGACTGGGCGCTGCCGTATCTGCCGGAGAAGTATTTCGACTGGATCGGTGGCCGTCCGCGCACGTACCTCACCGCGTTCAACCCGGCCCACCGCAACCTGTTCACCGCGGGCTTTGTCGAGACCAACTCCGGTGTTTACGCCCTGCTCGACCAGATCACGAACGTGCTGGCCCAGTACCTGGATGACCAGCAGCACCGGCCATCGCGTGCGGCAAAGTTCGACGCGATGATCGCCACCGACCGGCCCGACCTGTCCGGCGGCATCGGATTCATCGACACCGACCGGCACCGCGCCTACGTCGATGTTCGGACGTTCCGCAGATACCTCACCCGGGTGTGTCGACGGATGGGCTGGACCGATCTCGAGCCCGGCATGTTCGAAGCGGTGCACCAGCGGGTGGTGCACCAGTGAGCCCGACGGCGGTCGTCACCGGTGCCGGCGGCGCGATCGGTGCGGCCGTCACCAGCCGGCTCACCGGATGCGGCTATCGGGTCGTCGCCGTCGACGTCTCCGAGGTGGGCCTAGACGCGTTGGGCGACTCTGTCACCACGCACGTGTGCGATCTCGCCGACCCGGCCGCCATCGCCCGGCTCGCTGACGTAGTCACCGAGTGCGACCTGCTGGTGCACACCGCGGGCGTCGTGGTCACCACCCCGTTCGAACGCGCCGAGACAACCGAATTCGACCACGAGATCGCGGTCAACCTGCTCGCCCCGGTCCGGCTGACCCGAGCGTTGTTCCCCGCGCTGCAGCGTTCGGGCGGGCAGATAGTCGCGGTGGTCTCGCTCGCGTCGATGCTGCCCATAGCCGAAAGCCCCGGCTACACCGCGTCGAAATTCGGGCTACGCGGCTTCCTGCTCAGCCTGGGCACGCGGGCTCCGGCCACCGGTGTACGGGTCAGCATCGTCAACCCCGGCGGTGTCGACACACCGATGCTGCGACACGAAGCCGCCACCGGTGGTTCGGCTCTGAACTTTCTCGGCACGCCACTCGAACCGGCTGCCGTCGCCGACGCGGTCGTGGGCTGCATCGGCCGCAAACGTCTGGAAGTCAACCTCCCGCGCAGCGACGGGTGGATGATCAAAGCGGCGATGCTCGTCCCCGGTCTGGCGGTGCGCCTGCTACCGAGAATCGCTCGGCTCGGGCGTGCCAACCTCGATCGGTACCGTCGTCGCTATCACCTCGAATGAGTATGGGC
>NZ_JBYCKY010000021.1:0-5255 GCF_057473605.1 Mycobacterium sp. TH-M82
AGCGGCCCGCAAGGACCTGCTCGATGTGGTCGCCGACGTCGACGCCCGCATCCTGGGCGTGTTCACCGACGCCTACACCGACGTGCAGCGCGAGTTCAGCGAGGTGTTCGCGGCGCTGTTCCCCGGTGGAGAGGGCCGGTTGCTGCTGACCGACCCCGAGGACATGCTCACCACCGGGGTGGAGGTGGAGGCCCGCCCGCCCGGCAAGAAGATCAAGCGGCTGTCGCTGCTGTCGGGCGGTGAGAAGGCGCTGACCGCGCTCGCGATGCTGGTGGCGATTTTCCGGGCCCGCCCGTCGCCGTTCTACGTGCTCGACGAGGTCGAGGCCGCACTCGACGACACCAACCTGCGACGCCTGCTGACGCTGTTCAAGATGTTGCGGGCCCAGTCGCAGCTGATCGTCATCACCCACCAGAAACCGACCATGGAGATCGCCGACGCGCTCTACGGCGTGACGATGCGTGACGACGGCGTCACAGCAGTGATCTCGCAGCGAATCCACGGCCAGAAGCTGGTCAGCAGCCCGGGTTAGAGCAGCGGGATCGGTAGGAGAGTCAACGTCGGATTGCCTTTTCGGCGCAGATCACCACGTTGACGACCCGTATTGGCGGGCGGGAGCCAGGCAAGTGCCACGGCGGGTCACGAACATATCCACCCGACATCTAGTACTACCCGATCGCCTCCCAGAACGGCATACTTTGAAGTATGCCAACTACATCGATCAAGGTGCCCGTCGAGCTGCGTGACCGCCTGTCGGCGCTGGCTCGCCAACGACAGATCACCCTGGCGGGTGCCATCACCCATGCCCTCGACGTCGCCGAGAGCACCGAGTTCTGGGAGCGGGTGCGCACCTCGATGCCCGAACGGCACGCCGCCGACGCCGCGCCAGTCGATGATCTTGACCGCACGCTTGCCGATGGACTGGATCCCGACGAGGACTGGAGCGATGTCCTTTGAAGCGTGGAGCAATCTGGCTGTGTGACTTCGGGCATCCGCGCGGCCACGAAGCGGGTTTTCGGCGCCCGGCGGTGCTGATCTCGGCCGAGGAGATCAGCAGGCGGGCACTACCGATCGTCCTGCCGGTCACGCGTACCCGCCGGGGCTATCCGACCCATGTTGAGCTGGAGAAGACGCTGCCGGTCACGAGCTATGTGCAGTGCGAGCTCATCCGCGCGGTATCCGGCGACCGGTTCCTGCGCCAGGTCGGCGAGGTTGATCCGATCGACATGCTGCGGATCGCCAAGGTGCTACGCCGCATCCTCACCGTCTAGCTGACGCCCACACGTGCTCCAAAAGCGCCCTTGCGTCGTCACTGAAGCCCCGTGGCCGCAAGCTGCGCCCGTCCGAGCTGCTCGGCCGGGTCCGGCAGCCGCGGGCCGGTCAGCATCCGCCGGGCCGTCGAGCGACCAATCCCGGTGGTGGCCACCCCCGATCCAGGATCTTGGTCTTGTCCGCCTTCGACGCTTTGCGGTACTGAGCTGGTAGTTTGTTGGTTACCTGCCGCCTTGCAGCCATATCGCCTTCCACACCGGGCAAGCCTGCCCCGAGGGGCTACGCGCTCAAAATAGCTGAGGCACCACCACCGGCCACGCGCTCAAAGTAGGTGAGGCACGCCGTCGGGTTGTGCTCGGATCGATGGTTGGTGTAGCCTCGGTGGTGGCGATGAGGCTCGCCGCGCTTGCCGAATCTGGCTGATGGCCTCTATCCGATGACTAGTCGGTTGGAGGCAAAACCCATGAAACTATTTCTCCCGATCCTGAGTGCTGTGACCATGATCGGCCTCGCCGTACCCGCGTATGCCGAGAACGACGTGAACGTCGAGTTCATCAACTCGCTGCATGCGGCAGGTATCGGCTACAGCAATGAAGGTCAAGTTGTTTCGGCCGCCAAAGCGATGTGCGGGCTGATGGAGCGGGGCCAGCGCGGCCTTCAGGTGGTCGGCGCGCTTCAGGCGAACAACCCCGGGATGTCCACGGACAACGCGATACGCTTCGCGCGGATTGCCGCGGCGTCGTACTGCCCCGAGCAGTTGGAATTGCAGCCGTAGTTCATGACCATTGGTTTCCTGTCGTCGGTAGTGGGCTCGGTATTGGCGTCTTCGTTGCCAGTGTGACCAGGCGCCGGGATTCGCGCCCGGGCGGTCCACCCGTCCGGGAACAACCTGCGCTGGAACAATGGCGGCGTGCCTGAAAGTCTCTGGATCGCCATATCGGTTGTCGTCGCGCTGGTCGTCATCGCAGCGCTTGTCGCCGGCCTGGTCCGCTATCGCCGGCGCCGGATCAGCCTGTCGGCCCCACAACAAACCCGGGACCCCTCCGGCGGCTACACCGCGGCTGCGGGGATCACGTTCAGCCAGACCGTCGACACCACCGGGCTGCCCGCGGTCGGCGACGACGCGACCGTTGCGCGTGATGCCCCGAAGCGTCCCGTCGCCGATGTCCACCTGCCCGAGCCGGATGCTGTCCCGCCGTTGCAGCCGACTGCGCCCGCAGCGCCCACCGCGCCCAGTATCGAGGCCATCGCGCCGGCCGAAGGCCGACTGGTACGACTGCGCGGGCGGCTCGCCAAGTCCCAGAATGCGCTGGGGCGCAGTGTGCTCGGGCTGCTCGGCGGTGGCGATTTGGACGCGGGCTCCTGGGAGGAGGTCGAGGACACCCTGCTCATCGCCGACCTGGGGTCGGTGGCGACAGAGTCGGTGGTGAGTCAACTGCGCGGCCGGCTGGCCAGCAGCACCGTGCGCACCGAGGCCGACGCCCGCCAGGTGCTGCGCGAGGTGCTGATCAACGAGCTGCAACCCGGCCTGGACCGCTCCATCCGGGCGCTGCCACACGCCGGCCACCCTTCGGTGCTGCTGGTGGTCGGCGTCAACGGCACCGGCAAGACGACCACCGTCGGCAAGCTGGCGCGGGTGCTGGTGGCTGACGGTCGGCGGGTGGTGCTGGGCGCGGCCGACACGTTCAGGGCTGCCGCGGTCGATCAACTGCAGACCTGGGCGTCGCGGGTGGGTGCGGAGGTGGTGCGCGGAACCGAGGGCGCCGATCCGGCTTCGGTGGCGTTCGACGCCGTCGACAAGGGCATCGCCGCCGGCGCCGACGTCGTCGTCATCGACACCGCCGGCCGGCTGCACACCAAGGCCGGGCTGATGGACGAACTCGGCAAGGTCAAGCGGGTGGTCACCCGGCGTGCCACGGTCGACGAGGTGCTGCTGGTGCTCGATGCCACCATAGGTCAAAACGGGCTGGCGCAGGCTCGGGTGTTCGCTGACGTCGTCGACATCACTGGGGTGGTGCTGACCAAGCTGGACGGAACCGCCAAGGGTGGCATCGTTTTTCGGGTCCAGCAGGAACTAGGGGTTCCGGTCAAACTCGTCGGGCTCGGCGAAGGGCCCGATGATTTGGCGCCGTTCGAGCCCTCCGCATTCGTCGACGCGCTGCTCGGTTGAGCCCAGGAAGGGCCGGCGGATGCTGACCGGCCCGCGGCTGCCGGATCCGGCCGCGCAGGTTGACCGGTGCAGGTTGCCGTCGCCATCCCGGTGGTGGGTTTTGGCCTCGGGCAAGCCTGCCCCGAGGGGCTACGCGCTCAAAGTTAGGTGAGGCAGTAGCTGCTACGTGCTCAAACCAGATCAGACACGCCGGCGGGTTGTGGTTGGTGTAGCCTAAAGGCTGGCGATGGGGCCTGCCGAATCTGGCTGACGGCCTCTATCCGATGACTAGTCGGTTGAGGGCAAAACCCATGAAACTGTTTCTCCCGATCCTGAGTGTTGTGACTATGATCGGCCTCGCCGCACCCGCGTATGCCGAGAACGACGTGGACGTCGATTTCATCAACTCGCTGCATGCGGCAGGTATCGGCTACAGCAATGACGATCAAGCTGTTTCGGCCGCCAAAACGATGTGCGATCTTATCGAGCGGGGCCAGCGCGGCCTTCAGGTGATCGGCGAGCTTCAGGCGAACAACCCCGGGATGTCCATGGAAGACGCGGTACGCTTCGCGCGGATTGCCGCGGCGTCATACTGCCCCGAGCAGTTGGAATTGCAACCGTCGCGCCTCCCCTGATTCCGTGGGGACTTCAGTTGTAGGGATCTTGTGGTGAAGTTGTTTGCTGCTGCTCCGGGCAGCTACCGGGCGGCCGCCGCCCAAGTGCGGCGTTCGGGTCCGTGTCGGCGCCGTGCAGGCCGCCGGCTCGATCCAGACGTGCGGTACCGACCATTGCTGGACCGCCGGCCATCACGTCGGTGAGGACGTAGCGGCCAGCGTCGGGGGCGCGGCGTACCTGCCACTCAGCCACGCAGACTCCGGTCAGCTTGACCGCATCGGCGACGTTGATTCCCACCGCAAACACCTGTGCTTCCGCCTTGAGCACCGCAGTCAGGCGGGTGACGAAATTCTCGGGTGCGAAGAATCGCCAGCCTTCGCCCAGATGCAGCAAGAATCGTCCGTGAATCTGAGCGCGGATCCGCGCAAGCCGGACGCCGGGCCGTCGCAGGCCCTCGACGCCGCGGTGATGTCATGTTTACGGTCTGCCCACGCCCGCTTGTCGTGCTCGAGCCCGTCGGCGACACGCTCGGCGAGATCGGCCGCGACGAGCTGCACCAGATGCTCATTCTCGTCGGTGACAATGATGTAACGACTTTCCGGCGCAGGATACTAAAATTAGTCCCTGTTTCAATGGGCCGGCACCAACTGCTCGGGGCAGTACGACGCTGCGGCAATCTTCGCGAAGTGTGCCGCGTCTTCCATGGACATCCCGGGGTTGTGCGCCTGAAGCTCGCCGACCACCTGAAGGCCGCGCTGGCCCCGCTCGATCAGCCCGCACATCGCTTTGCCGGCCGCGACGGCTTGCTCGTCATTGCCGTAGCCGATACCTGCCGCATGCAGCGAGTTGATGAAATTGACGTTCACGGCACCAGTTTCGACTGCGGTCTCGGTTGCATCGCCGTCGCCGTCGGCATACGCGGGTGCGGCGAGGCCGATCATGGTCACAACACCCAGGAGTGGGAGAAACAGTTTCATACGCTTTCCTTTCATCTGATGTGAGGTGTGGTTACCCGGACTGGGTTTTGCTGCCGGCGACGACGTGCACCGCATGAAAGCCCGGCTTCTTGGAAGTGCTGGCGGCGCGATACCCCCATGGCGCCGGCACCCAGACTCTCCAGCACCCCGACGCCCGACAGGCCTTGCGAGATGCCGACGGCCGGCGCCGCGGCCGCGCTGGCAGTGGGCAATTCGGTGACCGCCAGCCTGATCGCCGGGGT